>JAGRCC010001101.1 GCA_020433785.1 Anaerolineae bacterium | reverse complement strand
CTAAGTGGGTAAAGAACCGTTCGGCTGAAATAGCCGCGCCGGAGCCGGCGTTACCGGGGGCAATGCGTTTGCCTTCCAGATCGGCCACGGTTTCGATGCCGCTGTCGGCTCGGACAACCAGGTGAACCCGACCGCCGTACAACGATGCTACCGGGCGCACGTCAGTGTATTCGGTTTCGTCGCCGGGGAGTTGGCCCAAGCCGCCCAGATAGATGTCACCGGCATAGGAGATGCCGTATTGCACATCACCGGAATTGACCGAGCGTAGGTTTTCACCGGACCCGCCGGTGCCTTCGGCTGAAAGCTCCAAACCGGGAATATTGTCAGCTATGATGAGGGACATGGCGTTGGCAAAGGTTTGGAACGCACCGCCAACGGGGCCGCCGCCAAAGGCTTGGCGTACGGTTTCACCTTCGGGGATGACACTGCTGGGGTCGACGCCCATGGCTTCTTCTTCCATCGCCTCTTCAGCGGCGGGTTCCTCGGCCGCTTCTTCGGCGGCGGGTTCCTCAGCCGCTTCTTCGGCGGCGGGTTCCTCGACCGCTTCTTCAGCAGCGGGTTCTTCAGCCGCCTCTTCAGCGGCGGGTTCTTTAGCTGCCGGTTCAGGAGCAGCCGGTCCACCACAAGCAACCAGGAATAGCAACAAAATGGCTAGCAGGGCTACGATGTTGCGAAATCGATACATACTCTTTAACCTCCTCGTTAAAAATGTATAGAAACTAATAAAAATTTGTTTAGTACGGTCGGATCAAGACCGCTTGGGTATACCCATCGTCGATATATCGACGTTGAACACGACGAAAAAGCATAAGAGAAAGGGGTTTATGTGAGTTTGTTCGGTGACTTACCGGTAAGATTCCAGATGGTTGGGGTTGAATTGTGATTGAGCTTATTCTACAAAGTATCAGTTATTATTGTCATTGGGCAAAATCAGCTATCTTTGTAAGCAAAGATACTAACTTTACGCCACAAACATACAGGCAAAGTGCTAATACCTCCCCGATACCTTAACCACTTTTCTGGTCAAGAATCTTTGGAAGGTGAACTTTCAATCGGTGCGTTTTAGATAGTCAAGCACAGATTGATTGAGAAGCGTATGACAAAAAACTTAGAATAAGATTTTGACAGACGATTATTTAATACGGTTAGAAACTAACAACCGTTTTTACCGAACGTCGGGTGACCGACATGGGACTAATAAGGAAAAGCAAATCAATTGAAAATGAGATGAGTCTATGTGGTGGTTTTTGGTGATGTTCAGGTCTCTAGGGCCAAACAATTGTCAAATTATACCCATATAGAATTTGACTGTCAATAAATATTTGCGAAATAGAGTTAGTAGAGACGGGTGATGAGTGTTACTATAGGTATTTGTTTGGCCTTCAAGGCTATGGCTTCATTCTACAGATTTTTACCCTCATCGTCATTGGCCTAAAGATCTATTTTTAGGCAAAAAGGTACTAAAAAATTTTCCTATTTATACGACTAAAGTACTAGATAGTCCTACGTTTCGGTAATATTTCCGCAGTTGTTTTTTGACAATAAGTGATTTTTACTTAGAATACCATCCATATGGATGGTAAATAGATGGAGAATGGATGGTATGGCGAGCGATTCAGAGAAAATAACGATCAATTTAGGCTACATCGACTTAGGGCAGATCGATCTATTGGTACAGGAGGGCTTTTACTCCAACCGCACCGATTTTATCCGCACCGCGATTCGCAACCAACTGGCCACCCATGCCGATGTGGTCAAACAGACAGTGGCCCGGAAGACAATGGTGTTGGGCTTACAGCAGTATACTCGGCGTGATCTGGAAGCGGTACAAAAGGCGGGTGAGAAACTGCAAATACAGGTTTTAGGATTGGCCGTCATCGCCGACGACGTTTCGCCGGAATTAGCTAAAGCCACCATTGACTCTATCATTGTATTGGGCGCTTTGCGGGCCAGCCGGGCAGTGAAGTCCGTTTTGGCCGATAGAATTCGCTAAGCGATTTTTGTTTGTGGGCGGTGCGGGCGTATCATTAATATCATGGTAGCCCAGGCCGAAAATGCTTTATTAGCGTTCATCAAGGAGATCAAACTTATGTACAGCAGAAGAATGCGCAGCCGGATGTTCAATGCCGATCGTCTCAAGCGGACAAAACAAATTCTCGAAGCCACCGCGGCGATCAGCCAGACCGTGTTGCGTGAGGTGTTCGAGCCAAATGCCGAAGCCAACCCGGCCGATCAATCATCAGAGCCGGTTATCGAAGGCTCGTTTAGCGTGGTTGATGCGGAGGCCGCTCGCCAACAGTCCTCGACGCGAACGACCAATTTAAAAGAAGCTGAGGTGATCATCTATGCGCCGCCTGAGCCGGATCGACCTGGAGTTGCGCCGGAGCAGAAAAAAGCTACGAGCCAGCCAGATGCCAGAGACAGTGATGCTGGCACCGGTCGAAGCCGCCACCAGCCGGAAGTTGAAGTGACCATCATTAACTCGCCAACGCCGGAGGATCAAACGTCGACTCAGTCGCCTCCACCCTCATCCGGCGAAGCTAAATCGAAGCGTGAGCGCCGCCAACAAAACGGCTCATCATCGCCGGGGGGCGAGATGCCTTTCTTTCTCCGTATCCCGGAGCAACTGCGCCAATTAAAAGATAAGATCCCGATGCCGCAGTCCGCGCCGACTCAGGAAACCGAGGCGGTCAATGATGGACCGGGGCAGTTTCTCAGCCGATCCTTTACCAATGAGGCCGGGACACGTTCCTATAAAGTGTATATTCCGAGCGGCTATCAAGGGCAGCCCTTACC
>JAGRCC010001100.1 GCA_020433785.1 Anaerolineae bacterium | reverse complement strand
GACGTGGATGGCGACGGCGACCTGGACGCGGTCGTGGCCAACGCCAGCATCAGTCACACAGTCCACCTCAACGATGGCGCCGGCAATTTCGGGGCCGCCTCGGCGTCCTTCGGTGGGGGGCCCGGCTGGGACATTGCCCTGGGTGATGTCGATGGCGATGGCGACTTGGATGCGGTCATCGCCAACGGGACGACCCAGGCGGTGCATTTGAATAATGGCAGCGGCAATTTCGGGCCGGCCACGGCGGTCAGCGGGATTGACAGTCGGGGCGTGGCGCTGGGCGATGTCGATGGTGACGGCGACCTGGATATGGTTGTCGCCACCTATGGCGCAGCGCAGCAGCTCCACCGCAACGATGGCCAGGGCAACTTTGGCCCGGCCACCACCTTTGGCAGCGGCAACAGCACCGGGCTGGCGTTGGCGGATGTGGACGGCGACCTCGACCCGGATGTGGTGGTCGCCAACGCGGGCGGGGAAGCTCAGGCGGTGTATTTGAACAACGGCAGCGGCAGCTTCGGCCCGGCTGCCACCTTTGGCAGCGGCGATAGCCAGGACGTGGTGCTCGGCGATGTGGACGGCGACGGCGATCCGGACGCCATCGTCGTGAACAATGGCGCGGCTCAAACCGTGCATTTTAACAATGGTAGTGGTGTTTTTAGCAATATCGCGCTGTCCAGCTTGGCCGGGTCTGGGGGCAAGGCCGCCCGGCTCGGCGATCTCGACGGCGACGGCGACCTGGATGTCGTCTCGGCGGGAGCGGGGGCTGAGACCGTCCACCTGAACGAAGACCTGACGGACCTGCAACTCACCAAAACAGGGCAACCGTTCCTGGCCACTCCCGGCCAGGCCATTACCTACACGCTCAACTTTACCAATGCCGGCCCAGGGGTTGCTGAAAACGTCACGATTGTTGACGACTTGCCGGTGACCCTGACCAACATCAGTGTGGCCAGCGCCGGAGTGGCGCTCCAGCAAACCAATAATGGTCAGCGGTACACCTGGTCTGTGCTGCGATTGGCGGCTAACAGCGGCGGTGTGATCACGATCACGGGTATCCTGAGTTCAAACTTGACCCCTCAACCACTGTTTAACACCGCCACTATCACCGCTACCTCCGGTGATAGCATTGCGGGCACCAATCAGGCGACGGCCGGCCTGATGATCAGTAATGCAGCCCCGGTGCTGCCTTTCATCCCCAACCAGACCATCACCGAAACCCAGACGCTGACCTTCACGATCCCGGCGACGGATGCCAACGGCGACACGTTGACCTACGGCCTGAACGCCGCGCCGGGCGGGGCCGCTGTTGACAGTCTGGGCCGGTTCACCTGGACGCCGACGGAAGCGCAGGGCGGCCTCAGCTACACCTTCACCGTCGTCGTCAGCGATACCGGCACGCCGGTTTTAACCGATAGCCAGCAGGTGGTGGTCACCGTACTCAAGGCGAACACCGCCCCGGTGCTGGCTTTCATCCCAAACCAGACCATCACCGAAACCCAGACCTTGACCTTTACGGCCGTGGCAACCGATAGCGACTTGCCGGCCCAAACCCTGACTTACGGTCTCTACAACGCCCCGACCGGCGCAACTATCGACAGCAGCGGTCACTTTACCTGGACTCCGACTGAGGCCCAGGGCGGCAACGGTTTCTCCGGGCTGGCCTATATATTCTCGGTGGTCGTCACCGACAGCCTCGGCTTGACCGACTTCCAGGTTGTGACGGTCAACGCCACCGAAATCAACCAGGCGCCGGTGCTGGCCGCTATTGGCGATCAGCGCATCGTGGAACTGCAACCCTTTACCCTAACCCTCTCGGCCACCGATGCCGACCTGCCGGCTAACACCCTGACCTACAGCCTGGTTAACACCCCCACCGGCGCGGCCCTGGTCGGCAATCTCTTTAGCTGGACCCCAACCGCCAACCAGGGGCCGGGGGTCTATCCAATGACCTTCACCGTATCGGATAATGGAGCGCCGAACTTGACCGATAGCGAACCCATCACCATCACCGTCAACAACCCACCGGGCGTGATCGTCACCGAGTCGGGTGGCTCGACCCAAGTCAGCGAAGGCGGAGTGACGGATACCTACACCATCGTGCTCAACAGCTCGCCTACGGCCACGGTCACCATCTCGATGACCACTGATAGTCAGGTGACGACGATGCCTGAGAGCGTCAGCTTCAGCCCGGCCAACTGGTATATGACTCGCACCATCACCGTCACGGCGGTCGATGATACGCTCTACGAGGGGCCGCGCACGAGCCTGATCAGCCATACCGTCAGCAGCAGCGATCCGGCTTATAACGGGATCGGTTCCGCGGGCGTAACGGCCACCATTAGCGACGACAGCGAGGATCGGCCCCAACTGAGCCTCAGTGACTTGACCGTCGCTGAGGGCGTGGGCACGGCGGCGGTTTCGGTGACGCTGACCGGGCAGAGTGTTTTCTCGACCGGGGTGAGTTACAGCATCAGTAACGGCACGGCTCTCGGCGGTGGGGTCGATTACAGCGCGACTAACGGCACGCTAACCTGGGCCGCCTATACCTCCGGGACCCAGAGCATCAACATCACCATCATCGACGACACCTTGCATGAAATTACCGAAACCGTCAACCTGGCCCTGACCTCGCCCATCAGCGCGACCCTGGTCAAAGACAGCGGCGTTTTGACCATCACCGACAATGATGCGCCAGCGGCGCTGACCATCTCCAAGACGGTGGTCATCTCCGGGCCAATCGCGATCCCCGGCGATCCTGTCACCTATACCATCATCCTCTCCAACAGCGGCAGTACGGCCGAAAACGTGATGGTGCAAGATACCTTGCCGGCCGGCCTGAGCGGCCTCAGTCTCAGCCAGACCACCACCATTACGGCTTTCGAATCGATCACCTATACCATCAGCGCGACCGTTCTCAACATCCCCGCCAACTACACGGCCACTATCACCAACACCGCCGCCTTTACTTACGGTCTCACTACGGGCCAGGCGGTAGCGGCCTTCACCACCATCAGCGATACCACGCCACCGACCTTTACGGTTAGTCCGGCCTTGATTACCCCCACCAACAGCGTCGTCATCTCCAACACACGCCCTACATTTAGCTGGACCGCGGCCGACGATGGTTTAAGTGGCGTTGATTACTACACCTTGCAGGTTGAGACCAACCATAACAACCTCAATATCCAGGCCATCAGCAAGACCATCACCACCACGCAAACCAGCTACACGCCCACCAACGCCCTGCCCGGCGGAGTCTACACCTGGACGGTACGGGCGCATGATAGGGTCGGTAATACCAGCGATTATGTCAGCCCGGCCGCCAGCTTTAGCATCTCTAATGGCGATATTTACCTGCCGCTGATAATGAAAGCCGGTGACGGCCCTCTGCCCGACCTGACCATCACCAATATTCAGGCTACGGTGAATGGCGATGTCATAGTCACTCTCAGAAATAATGGCCCGGCTGCCGTCACCGATGCCTTCTGGGTGGATGTCTACTACAACCAAACGCCTGCCCTCAACACGCCCGGCCAGGTTTGGTGGGGATTGAGCGAGGCCAACGGCGGCGTTCCCATCGCTGCCGGCGCAGAAGTAACCTTGTCGCTGTCTAGCCCTTACCTGGCCGGCGGCAGCGCGCCCGCCTCTAGCAGTATCACGGTGCAGGGGTTAGTCGACTCTTTTGGGCCACACAGCTACGGCAATGTGCGGGAGTCGAATGAGGGCAACAATATCTTCGGTGCGGTCAATCCGACCGAAGCTTCAGCCGAAAACACCTCAGATCTGGGAGGGACTAATCCGAATTTTGACGGCCGGGGGTTGCCGGGCCGGTAGGAGAATAACCATGCAATGACAGCCCCAGATAAGGCTACCTGGGGCTGTTTTTATTTAGGTTCCAGTCATTGTGCTAATAAGAACAAAGGCTTCCGGTTGATGAGGGCAATTTTGACTTTGAAAACTGGCTACGCCGCCAGGTTACAAACTGGTCTGGGGACGGATGTAATTATCAGGCAGTTAGTGTAGGCTAGTTGGGGCGGCGAAGGGTATTTCTAGCAAGAGATACTGAAGCTGCCCGGATGACTGGCACTTTGGCTCAAATCGAGAACATTGAGTGGAATACAGCGCTACAATTACGGCGATTAAGTGCCAGTCACCTCGTATGTTGAGTAATTTCTACAGAAGGATGACATGGCTCAAATGAATTTGCAACCCACGGTAACATCCCTCATACCGGCTCCAACCACGCAAAGGTCCCGCCTATTCTTTGTCGATCACCTGCGCGTCGCCCTGGTTATCCTGGTGGTGCTGCATCACCTGGCCGTCGTTTACGGCGGGATTCCGGCGTATTATTACTACGAGCCCCCGCTCAACGATCCGCTAGCCGAGCTAATTCTGTTGGTGTTCGTGCTGATCAACCAGGCCTGGTTTATGGGCGCTTTTT
>JAGRCC010001099.1 GCA_020433785.1 Anaerolineae bacterium | reverse complement strand
ACGCGGCCACCTTGTTGGCCAACCGACTACAGGACATAGCGTAGCTCCGGCGCTGAGCTTTTGAACTGGCGTCGAACATATACCGATAAGCAACTAAACATAATATGCTAACAGCGTGAAATTGAAATTGTATTTAGCCTGGACTAACACTTATCAGTAGAGAGAGGAAAGGATCGAGCGAGGTTGCTCGATAATTCTACAGGGGTTAGGGATGAGGCAACGGGGCGTATCAAACGCCAGTCCGGCGCGGCTTTAGTAACGCCGGTAGGGCCAGTTTAGCATAATCTGGCGTTCATTTCTATAGAAGTTTTGTTGAATTACGTTGGTAAACGGTAATTTTGCTACGAAGACTTGCGGTTTACTTTGATACCATCCGGTAGACTATTCTCATTCTGTTCTGAACCTGGGTTAATTCTGGCTATAGGATAATCTTGGCCGGCCCCGGAATCAAACTCATCCATCACGTAACCTTGGTCCTGCTGTCTGTCCAAGTTAGTCCTGCCTTTATCTGATAATAATCCGAGGTAAGCCTAACCCATTGGCTTCGCAACAAAATATACCCGGCGGCATCCTGATCTTTATCCGGTCAGATTGAAGAATTATCCTGGGATTACCCTACTGTTCAAGGCTTTTGGCCGGATAAATATCCGACCCAATCAAGGGAAGTTTTATTTATCCCTATTCTCAACTATAATATCTCCATCTAATGTGCCATTAACGAAACGGAACAGCGGGCATGACAATTATTATCGACCCTTTCACCCTTCCCGAAAAAGGCAAAGTTGACTTGAGCCTGCAACGCTCCTTTGAAATCAATATCACGGCTCAGCAGGCACGACATCAAGTCAGAACCTGGCTTCGGGACGAGGTCAGTATGCTGATCGATGCCGATCCACCCACGCTGGTGGTCGGAGAGACGGTTGTGTGGCGGATACCGGCTGTCTTAAGTAGCCCTGGGGTCGGCCGTGTCGGTGTTGCCGGGGTGATTGAGGTCGATGTCATGACGGGCGTCATGGATACTTCGCCGGGACAAAAAACGGCGATAGAGCGTCAAGCTGAGGCCCTCATCTCTCATCTCCCCCCCTTCCAACCGAAAGGAACTGTCCCCGCGAGATTTCGGCCGCCGCATCTCCCTCCAGCCCCTAAGATTATTTTTGATGAGCACGGTTTTCCCGTAACGGTACCGGCCGATGCCCAAAAACCTGGACCGTAAGAATGGACCCGGTCTATTTGGCCGTTCCTCACCTGCAACAGCGTGACCGAGGTCATTGTCTGGCTGCCTGCGCCCAGATGATTTTGACCTATTTGGGCGTCTCAGTCACATACGATGCGCTATTGAAACAGTTAGACATCAAGCCGAGCCTGGGTGCTCCGGTTTCCAATCTTCGTTTTCTAGAAAAGTTACAACTCACTCTCGATTATAAGACATTTGGAACATTTGAGGATTTACACGACCAACTGCGCCAAAAGCAACCCTGTCTGGCTTTTATAAAAACGGGTGAATTACCTTATTGGACTGAGAATGTCGATCATGCGGTGGTGGTGGTTGGTTTAGATGACCACTATATTTATCTCAATGATCCGGCCTTTGCCACGGCTCCTATTCAGGTCGAGCAGCGTGAGTTCGATCTGGCTTGGCTGGAATGGGACGAAAAATATGTCGTCTTGAGCCTTCGGGAATAATCCATCCGAGGGTTATTTTATCGTTCCATCTGGGGAATTTCCCCAGATAGATACCTGCGTGGCTGGACAATAGTGTAGTTCCGACGCAAGCGCGTTTCGATGCAGCGGCGCAGCGTCGGCCAGGCGGCTTCCAACGAGTCGAACGGCAGGGGTGGCAAAACCCGCTGCATCTCCCCCTTTCGGCCATAGACCCGCACGATAGCTAATCCTTCTAAGGCCGGCATAAAGCCCAGATAATAGAACCGATCTTCATTACGTTCAGGGTTGACCCGCTCGAACAGCACATATTGGAAATCTTCGGGCGGAACTGCCCATCGATTTATCTCATTCATTTCGGATTTCATATACTATTTATTATAAAACTACTTTTTAGTTAAGGGAAGAAGCCGAATTTACTCAAGGAGATGATGATGGAGCTTATACTTGGACTACCAGGGCTACGCTGAAACCACAAACCGCAGAGAGGGAGCAGTTCGCAGAGGCTACGTGTATATTTTAGAAGACGATAAAATTTCTGAGGCAGAGCATCTGTTGGAGCAACTTAAAGGAGCACGGTCATGAGAGTTCGACGTCTACAATATTTAAATGAAGATGGTGTCTGGGTTAACCAAGCCTATGTAATTGAAGACAACCAGGGTGGACTCTCGTTCTACTATAACACGCTAACCTGGGGACGAGTCGGCGCCGACCTTGCTAAAAAAATCCGGGA
>JAGRCC010000120.1 GCA_020433785.1 Anaerolineae bacterium | reverse complement strand
ACCGGCCGGGTGGTCGAAACGACGAGTTTCGGGCCTTATCCCGCCGTCATTCCTGAAATCGAAGGCACGGCCCACATTACCGGCCGGCACGAATTTTTGATCGATCCGGCTGACCCATTAAGCAATGGGTTTGTACTACGCTAATCAATGGGGCTAAGTTCCTTATTACCGGGCTAGGTTACATCGACGATAATTTTAACCACTTCATCTTCGTAGGCCGTATTCATCGCAAAAGCTTCCGGCGTTTGCTCCAGCGGAAAACGATGGCTAATCAAGCGGTTTAGATCGACCGCCCCGCTGTTCAGCAATTGGATCGAGCGGGGGTAGGTATGCTTCATCCGCCGCGCGATACGAATGGTTAACCCTTTTCGGCGCACAGTGGAATGCTTCATCACCAATTGGTCACTTTCAGAAATCCCTACAATAACCAGCCGTCCGCCCAACCGGACCATCTCCGCGCTTTGCTGAACCGAATGATCGGCCCAGGCAGCCTCGATAGCCACATCTACGCCGTGGCCGCCGGTAGCTTCCAGCACCGCCTGAACCGGATCGACCTCGTCGCAGTTGATCGGAATGGCGCCCAGTTCTTCGGCAATCTTTAACCGCCAGGGAAATTTATCGCTGATGAAAATGGGCTGCGCACCGGAGAGTTTGGCCATTTGCAAAACACTCAGGCCGATACAGCCGGCTCCCAAAATAGCGACGCTGTTGGCCACCTTGATTTTAGCCAGATCGACCGCATGGACAGCGATGCCTAACGGTTCCAGCAAAGCAGCACCGGCATCATCGATCGTATCGGGCACAGGAAAACAGGTGCGAGCAGGCATATGCATCCACTGCGCCAGGCTGCCGTCATCGGGGTATGAGCCGCAGAAATGGAGGTGATGGCACAGATTGGGATGTCCCTGTTCGCACATTTCACAGCGCCAGCACGGCTGAGCCGGATCGACCGCGACTCGCATCCCCGGCATCAGCGGCTTAAAGTCGCCACCCATCGGATCATCGCCAATCGCTTCGACAATACCGGCAAACTCATGCCCCATAATTAGCGGCGACTCAAGCACATTGTCGCCAATCCGGCCATCTTTATAGCTATGCAAATCGCTGCCGCAAATACCGACGGCAGTTATGCGCAGCAGCACATCGCCGGGACCGGGTGAGCCGGGATGAGGCACTTGGTCAACCCGCAGATCGCGCGGCCCGTGAAGACGCACGGCGGTCATTGTTGAGGGTGATGAGGCGCTATTCATGAGTTAATTCTCCATAAAATATAGGTCTTTTTCGTGAATAACACGAATTTTCGCTAAATCTTTATATTTTCCATGTCAGGACATGAAATTCGCGGTTAATTTTTAGTGGCTTAGGGTCGTACGACAACTCAAGGCATTTGCCACTGACCAGTATGATTACGCTGCAAGGTCAACGTACGCTTGATGGCCTCGCGGTTGAGTGGGCCGTAGATGTGGGGAAACAGGGTATCAGCCGCCGGGGTAAAATCGGTATCAACTGATTTGGGCGAAGCCGGTGGTTCGAATTTTAGGGGAGCGGTCAACCGATCCGGATCAATTTCCAAAGCCAATAGCGGCTCCGGCAAATCGGCAAAAAAAGCATTGGCCACTTGCAGCAGCATCTCGACCCCGGCGGTGCAGTGAATAAAACCTTCCTTTTCAAACAAACCGGGTAAGTAAGGTTGGTTCTGTGGCTGAGCCTGATAATAACTTTGCGGCGTCAGATGGTAAATGGGTTGATCTTGAGGCTGCATAATGAATCAACTCAGTGGCTAGGCCAAATACGACAGCAAGATACTAAAGGCATACAAACCAAATAAGGGCAGCATGACTAAGCCCATATTGAAGGGGTCGGGCGTAGGGGTAATCATCGCCGCCGCGATTGCAATAATCACCACCGCAAAACGCCACTGCTTGATGAGAAATTGAGGTGTCACCAGTTTTAACTTCGACATAATAAAAATGATTAACGGCGTTTCAAAGGCTAACCCGATCCAAAAGACAAGTGACGTCACAAAGGGAATATATTCTTTAGAACGCCACTCAGTGGAAAAGATCTCGGGCAGAAAGCCGCTCAAAAAGCCAATTGCGGCCGGAATTAAGATAAACCAGGCAAAAGCCACCCCTACCAAGAACAGTGCGGTCGCGGACGGCACACCCCAAAAGATGTACTGTTTTTCGCTATCCTCTAAGCCGGGCAGAATGAACATGAGTAATTGATAAACTAGGAAGGGCATGGCGATAATTAGCCCACCTGTTAAAGCCACACGAAAATAAACGGTAATCCCTTCCGTAGGGCTGATAATTTGTAGCCGCTGGCCGTAAGGCGAGATCAGCAGTTCTAAAATCTGAGGGGTGAAAATTGCGGCAACCGCTGTAGTAATGCCCACCACAATAGCTGACATAACCAGCCGGTCACGTAGTTCTTCCAGATGTTCCAGCAAGGTCATCTGGCCGGCCAGGCGTTCGGCTTGTTCATCAAGCGAGGATGACTTATTAGTCACCTAACACCTCTTGAGATGCGGGCGAAATGAGCGACGTCGTCCCATTGGTTGAAGACGGTGGTTGCTGGGATTTAGCCTGAGAGTCATCTGGGGTATTGGCGGTTGTGTCTTTCGGCTTTTGGCGCGGCTGGGCGTGCTCAACAGCCGGCGGTTCCGGTGGGGCTTCGGTTTCATCTGAGGGAACAGCATTGGCCGGTTGGGGCAGTTCCTCCGGCTCGGCGGTTGGTGGGGGAGTTACCGGCGCGGTAGACTGGCTGGAGCGAGGTTGGCTTAACGGAGCGATCGATTTCGTCTCTTTGTCGATATCTTTGCGTGCTTGGCGGAGTTGTGAGCCGGTCTTACTAAAATCTTCTTTAATCTCTTGAATATCCTTGCGCGCTTTTTCCAACTCTTCAAGATGAGCGGCGGCGTTAATTTCTCGCTGCCATTCCGCCATCAACCCGTCGGACAGACTACGAAGTTGAGCCACATAACGGCCCAACTTACCCGCAATTTCGGGCAAACGCCGAGGGCCAAAGACCATCAAGGCGATGATAAGAATGAACATTAACTCAGGAAAACCAACACCTAATATATCCATATTTGTAGGGCAAGTTCGCTGCTTCCGTTATAATAATCGGTTCCAGGTCAAATTATCGGCGCCTGTCGGAGGGCAAGGAAAAGGGGAAACTATCTATTTGAGCGGAGATAAAATTAAACAGGTACGTTTAAAGATTGACGGATTTTAACCCGATCTTTCGACACCAGACTCCCCAGAACTCCATTGACAAAGCGCGGTGAGCTTTCGCCGCCAAACATTTTTGCTAATTCAACAGCTTCATTGATGGCGACTTTGGGCGGAATATCAGGCTCAAAGAGCAATTCGTAAATGGCAATTCGCAACACATTGCGATCAACTGCCGCAATCTGCGAAATTGGCCATTCCGGCGCCAGTTCACCTACCACACTATCTAAATAAGCTCGATACGTTTGCACGCCTGTTACCAATGATTGCGCAAATTTCTGGGCTGCATCGGGCAAAGGCCGATCTTCGAATCGGGCCTCTATAGCAGTTTGAGGATCATGGGTTGTAAAATCCAGCTCGTAGAGAGCCTGTAACACTGCTGCACGTGCGCGTCGTCGAACTTTCATAAGTTTACTTCCTCTAAATTGCTATGATTTAGTTAGGCATTATGTATGGTAGATGTAAATGTTCACGCCAAGCGCGAGATCAATCGCGTCACTGATATTGCAAATTGTCGGCAGCAATTAAGAAGGAAATTTAACCCTCTACTGCATTACAAGGCCGCCATCAACAGACAGTACCTGTCCAGTTATAAAAGCTGCTTCATCAGAAGCCAGAAACAACACCGCCGCCGCTACTTCCTCAATTGTACCCAGCCGACCAACCGGCGTGGTCTCAATAATCGCCTGGATTTGCTGTTCCGGCAGCACATCGGTTAGCGCGGTCGGAATAAAACCCGGAGCTACCGCGTTAACCGTAATATTACGAGATCCCACTTCTTTTGCCAGCGATTTAGTAAACCCGATAATCCCAGCTTTAGAAGCGGCATAATTGGTTTGCCCGGCCTGTCCGGTAAGACCCACCACCGAAGTGATGTTAATAATCCGCCCGCTCCGTTTTTTCATCATCGGCCGGACCACCGCTTTCGAGCAATAATAGACGCTGGAAAGATTAGAAGTGAGCACAATATCCCAGTCCTCATCTTTCATGGTCATAATCAGCTTATCACGAGTTGTACCGGCGTTATTTACCAGTATATCGATTTGACCGAAGGTGTCAATAGCCGATTTTACAAGCGCTTGAGCTTGACTACTATCGCTAACATCCGCTTGGATAGCCACAGCTTCACCGCCTTTATCCTTGATAGCCGCCACTACTTCTTCTGCGCCATCAGGGCTATTGCGATGATTGACCACAACCTTGGCCCCTTGAGCCGCCAGCAGTTGAGCAATACCTGCGCCAATGCCTCGAGAACTGCCCGTAACAACCGCGACTTTATCTGTTATATTAAACATAAGCTTTTAGATCAATGATTTGATATTGTCCGGAGTACCGATAGCCACGGCATTCACCGATTTATCGACTTGGCGGATAAGCCCTCTAAGGACATCTTTTGAGCCGATTTCTACAAAAGTGTCAACACCGTTATCAATCATCCATTGGACGGTTTCAGACCACCGCACAGAGGACGTTAAATGGCCCTCCATCTCTTCCCGTCTCGCCTCAATTGATTCCAAGGGCGCGGCGCTTATGTTAGCGATAATTAGCATTTCTGGCACGTTGAGCGGCGT
>JAGRCC010001098.1 GCA_020433785.1 Anaerolineae bacterium | reverse complement strand
AATGACACAGATTCGAGTTTGGGAGTTTTGAGGAGGCACGGCGCCTATAAAATTTATCTGGTTACTGCCTATCATATAAATATTTTAATCGACCTCGGTGAAAAGTCCAAACTAAGTCGAAGTAATTTGTTTTTTAGCCCTAATTTGCTATTTAGGGCTTTTTCGTTTTGATAAGCCAACGTCCTTTAACATAGTTTCGATACTCACGGGTCGGGGGCGTGAGGCTGGCCAATCGATTCAACGCCTCAATCGAGGCCGAGGCCACAAATCGGTCTCCGGCGGATAGGACCACATCATCGTGTGGGTGCAGCATAAACTCGCCGTCGCGATGTTGGGCCATCACTGCCACCTCAAATTCATCTTCCAAATCGCCCACGGTGTAACCGACCAAAATTGACTCAGGCACGAGGGTAAATGTAGTGATGGTCAAAATACTCCGATCGTCCCCTTCCCCAAAGGCGAAGGCGTGATCGAGTGGAGCGCGGGTGGCGGCAGCGGCAAACGCCGGAGCCGAGATGTCGGCAATGCTGAAAACGGTGTGGATGTCGAAGCCGTCCCGCACATTCTCGGCAATGTGGACATCGAACATGCGCAGCACCACTTTGAGGTTAGGCACCATACGCCGCGCTTCAAGGGCGATACTCAAATTGGTCAAATCATTGCTGGTGCAGGGAATAATCGATTCGGCTTCCTTGATATTGACGCTTTCTAGAATTTCAGTGCGGCGGGCGTCGGCGATGATGACCGGCACCCCCCAACTGCGCACTTCAGCCAAAAAAGAGTTGTCTTGGTGCTGTTCGATAACCACCACTTCTTCGTTCAGATCTAAAATCCAGCGAATAACTTTATAGCCAACTTTACCCAAACCACAGACAATGGTGTGATCTTTATAGGTTGAAGCCATAGCCTGGTCCCATAAATTTTTGTTAAAAAGCGTGCTGCCTACCCGGATGATGCCTTGCCCCAACAAGAGCAAGCCGCAAATTGGGATAGCAAAAAACGCCAGTCGGGTAATCCACGTAGATGGAAAAGGAATGGGGCTTTCAAATACTAGCAGGGCAAAAACGATGTAACTGGCTGCCCCCCAATCCAGCTTGCCGCCGGTTTCAGGATTCTCGTAGTTGAAGCGCAGATCGATAACCGCAGCGATGACCACAAACGTGAAAATGATCAGCATTAGACCAAAGTTTCTCGCGCCGGGCATCTTGAAGAAGGCCTGAATAGGTCGTTTTATTTTAACAAGGAACCAATGGGCAATGGCGTTTTTCACATTTTTGGTTTTTTTGCACTAATGTCGGAAGTGTCTCACTCCGGTAAAGATCATGGCTAAGCCAAGCCGGTCGATCGTTTCTATGACCAGATCATCCCGCACCGATCCCCCCGGTTGGACAATCGCCACAACGCCGGCCGCCGCGGCGGCCTCCGGCCCGTCGGGGAAGGGGAAGAAGGCATCTGAAGCCATGACCGCGCCTTGGGCCTTAGCGCCGGCTTTCGTCGCAGCCAGCTTGACGGCATCGACCCGGCTGGGCAGCCCGCCGCCAATGCCCACAGTGGCCTGGCCCGCAGCGAAAACGATGGCGTTGCTTTTGACATGCTGGCAGGCCGTCCAGGCGAATTTCATAGCCTGTATTTCATCGTCCGTGGGCTGGCGCTTTGAAACGACGCGCCATTCGGTATCGAGCGGATCGCCCAAGTCGCGTTGTTGAACCAGGATGCCCCCGGCTACGGTTCTCAATTCCAATTTTGCTTCCACCGGCTGCTCGATTTGTAATAACCGGCAGTTTTTGCGCTTGACCAGAATCTCCCGGGCCTCATCGGAAAAACCGGGCGCGGCGATGACTTCGACAAACAGCTCGCCCAAAGCGGCGGCAATCGGTCCGTCGAAGGTGCGATTAACGGCGATAACGCCGCCAAAAGCGCTGACCGGATCTGACTCTAAAGCGGGCGGGAAGGCCTCGGCCAGGCTGGCGGCGCTGGCAATGCCGCAGGGTGACAGATGCTTGACAATGACCACACTCGGCGACTCAAACGCCTGCGCGGCCTGCCATGCGGCGTCGATGTCGAGCATATTGTTGTAGCTGAGGGCTTTGCCTTGCAGTAGTTCGCCGCCAAGCGGGCCGATTTTTTCATCGGTCGCATAAAGGGCTGCCGCTTGGTGTGGATTTTCACCGTAACGCATCTCTTGGACTTTGGTTAGGGATAAGGTGAATTGGCCGGGTAAATCGGTGGCCGGTTCTGTGCCTAGATAGTTGGCGATGGCAGCATCATACTGGGTGGTGTGGGTGAAGGCTTTGCGGGCCAGTTCGGTTCGGCGCGCAGTTGAGATGAACCCTTTATCACACAGGTCTGCGGCGAGCACGTCATAGTCGGCCGGATCACACACGACCGTGACCCGGGCAAAATTTTTGGCCGCCGCCCGGATCAACGCTACGCCGCCGATATCGATATTTTCGACAGCTTCGTTGAGCGAGACACCGGCTTTGCTAACCGTGGCTTGAAACGGATAAAGGTTGCAGACCACCATATCGATTTCCTGGATATCATGAGCCGCCAGTTCGGCACGATCATCCTCGCTGGGCCGAGCCAATATCCCGGCGTGGATGACCGGATGGAGCGTTTTGACCCGTCCCCCTAACATCTCCGGCGCTTGGGTTGCCTCGGCTACATCCTTGACCGTTAACCCGGCTTCTTTGAGAACTTTAGCGGTGCCGCCGCTGGCAATAAGTTGCCAGTTATGATCAACCAGCGTCCGGGCGAACTCGGTTAACCCCTGTTTATCTGAGACAGACAGTAATGCAGTTGGCATAGGATAAATACCTCTCTCTTCATATGTATTATATTAAACTTACTTCCCAATTATTTGGGCATCGATGACAACTTCCACATCGGTATAGCCGAGTGAATAGAGAAAATTTTCAAAATAAAGTTTGCCGTACTCATCGGCTCGTTCAAGAATGCCCTCTTGTAGAGCCGCTTGGTCGATGGCTTCTTTGGCCTGCTTAAGCGCCTCGCCTTGCAAATTAGGGTTGTTTTCATCGAGAATTCGAGAATTGTCGTAGTAGACGATCCGGGTGCGATCAAAATCGATTTCCGTGTTGAGCAGTTCCGCCGCCGGCAGCACCAGTCGCACGCGCTTGCCGTCGGTCCACAGATCGCCCTCGTCTAGCTTGCTCAAATCGAAGCCGGCGTTGACATCGCCGTGGACGAGCATTAGCAGCGACTCTTTGGTTCCTAGTAATTCGTTGAGCCAGCCCTGGCCCTCGGTTTCATTGTAAATTTCAGTCACCGTGCTGTACTCCACTGTAACCAGCTTAGATTGTGCCTGGATGTTTTGAATATTGACCACCGGCGGCGGCA
>JAGRCC010001097.1 GCA_020433785.1 Anaerolineae bacterium | reverse complement strand
CAAACCCTTCAGCCCGCGTGAATTGGTAGCTCGCATCAAGGCCGCTCTGCGCCGCTACGGTCAGTCGAGCAGCCTGGCCGACAGTCGTATCCTCGCTTTCAACCGGCTGCGCATCGATCCCGACGGGCGGCAGGTTTGGAAAGATGATCAGCCGGTGGAGTTAACCGCCATCGAATTTGATCTCCTGCTAGCCCTGGCCGAACACCCCGGCCGGGTGCTCAGCCGGGAGCAGTTGTTGCAGCGAGTCTGGGGGCACGATTTTTATGGCGAGGCGCGGGTGGTTGATGTCCATCTGGGGCACATCCGTAAAAAGATTGAAACTCATCCGGCCCAGCCGGAGTTTATCGTGACGGTTCGAGGCGTGGGATATCGTTTCGAGGGTGATGCCCAGTGAAATGGCTCGATCGGGTCAACACCAGTCTCGGCTGGAAACTGCTCATCTCCTATCTGATTGTTATTTTGGTGGGGGGCGTCACCCTAGCTTTGGTAGCCGAGTCGGCTGTGCCGGCGGCTTTCAACCGGCATTTGCTGGGGATGCAGCAGATGATGACAACCGGCAACCAGATGGGCATGCACCAGTTGGCGGCGGACGACCTGTTTGTTAATTTCCGCACGGCCGTCACCGAGGCGCTGCTCTGGGCCGCCGGGCTGGCGGCCATAAGCGCGGTTATCGTCAGCATTTTTGTTTCGCGGCGCGTTGTCAACCCGATTCGGCAGATGATGCAAGCCAGCCGGCGGATCGCTAACGGTCATTACGACGAGCGCGTGGCCGAAACCAGTCGAGACGAATTGGGCCAGCTCGCCCACAGCTTTAACCAAATGGCCGGTGCGCTCGAACAAATCGAAACGATGCGCCGCCAACTCATCGGTAATGTGGCTCACGAGTTACGCACCCCCCTCACCAATATCAAAGGCTATATGGAAGGTCTAATCGACGGGGTGGTGCCGCCCGATCCGGAGACTTACCAATTGGTGTATCGCGAAGCCGACCGTCTCCAGCGGCTGGTGACCGGTTTACAAGAGCTGAGCCGGGTTGAAGCAGGTGTCATCGAACTGGATCGGCAGCCTCTATCAATGGCTGCTTTGATCGAACAAACCGTGGCCCGGCTGCGGCCGCAATTTCAGGAAAAAGAGGTTACGCTGCATTTGGATCTGGCGGCTGACCTGCCTGACATTTTGGCTGATGAAGATCGGCTGGGACAAATTCTATTGAATCTGGTGGGGAACGCGCTGCAATACACCCCCGGCGGTGGTACGGTGACGATTACAACCACATTGGCTGACCACGAAATTCGGGTGTGCATTCAGGATACCGGGATCGGCCTCCTCTCTGAAGATGTACCCCATCTATTCGACCGTTTTTACCGGGTCGATAAATCGCGCAGTCGGGCCGGCGGCGGCAGCGGTATTGGGCTGACGATCGCCAAACACCTGGTTGAGGCTCACGGCGGCCGCATTTGGGCTACAAGCGAGGGGTTAGACCGGGGCAGTACCTTTACCTTTACCCTGCCGGCCAACACAAAAAAAGGTGACAGTCGCGGTTCCGGGAGGTAAACCGGCGACTGTCACCTTTAGCTCGTCCTGTCATTTTACTAAAACTTGGCCGGGCGAGATCCACTCAAGAGTTCGACCCAACGTTCCGGGGTCATGCTGAATTTGGGCTTGGCCGGCGCTTCGACCTCGGTTTGGCTGGTGCCGTTGCCCGCTTGCCCGATGCTCAACAGATTGATCCAATGCTCAGGGGTAAAATCGACCGGGGAGTAAGCATAGCCTTCAACGGTAAAGCGGATGGGCGTATAAGGATAAACGGTTTCTTCGGTTTCGGCAGTGGTGTTGATGGTGGCCGGGCGAGATCCGCTTAATAAATCGACCCATCGTTCCGGGGTCATGCTGAATTTGGGCTTGGCTTCAGGTGCAACTTTGAATTCAATCGTGATTTGTCGTTGTTGTTTGACTTGGGTACTCATTTTAATAAATCCTTTCGTTGGTTAATTAGTTAGTTAGTTTGTTTGTTTGTTTGTTTGTTTAATTGCTCGACGGATTAATTTTGATTTCTTGTCCTTACTATACCAGGCTAGCGTACCAGAAAGGTTTCGAAAAGCGATCCAAAAGGCGATCCAAAAAGAAAATCTGGCCAAAATGCCAGATTTTCTTCAAAAATATTGATTATAGGACTTACGCAGTTGGGTGT
>JAGRCC010001096.1 GCA_020433785.1 Anaerolineae bacterium | reverse complement strand
AGCTGCTGTATTTGGCCAACGACCGGATTATCAAAAAGTGGACCATGCCCATTCCTAACTGGGCGCTCATTCTTAATCAGTTAGTCATTCGTTTCAAGGATCGTGTTATTATGTAATCTCAATCTCGTTTTGCCCAAACTCCCATTTACACCACTTTATTTGCATATCCTCAGTCACTGGCTTCAACGTCAAGTTCCTTCAACAATTTATTAACTTGTTCTAATTCTGGAGATTTAATCTCTTCAAAAATGGTGAGGGCTTGCTCGAAATATTCGATGGCTTGATTCACTTTTCCTAACGCACGATAGATCAGACCTAGGTTGAACAGGCGAGTTCCTTCATCGCGCTGGTCACCCAGCCTTCGGGCGATTGCTATGGCTTCATCATAATACTTAATGGCTTGCTCCAAGTTATCAGAATTAGAGTATGCGACTCCCTGACGATAATAGACAAGACCCAAGTTACCTAACGAGTCCCCTACATTGCGCCAGTCGTCCACCTTGCGGGCGATTGCTAAGGCTTCGTCATAATACTTAATGGCTTGCTCCTCCTGCTCTAGATCGCGGTAAACATTCCCTATATTGTTAAAAATAGCCCCTACGCCTTGATAGTTACCTGTCTCGTGATTGATGTTCAGAGCTTGTTCATAATATTCTATGGCTAGCTCCAAGTCACCAGAATTGTAAGTTGTAACTCCCCGATCGTAATAGACCACACCCAGGTTACCTAAATGATAACCCTCGCCACGGCGGTCACCAATCTCGCGAGCTATAGCTAAAGCTTGCTCATGATATTCAATGGCCTGCTTTACGTGACCCAGATCAAAGTAGGCATTACCCAAATTACTTAAAACAGCACTCTCAGCCTGGCGGTCGCCAATCTCACGAGCGAGCTTCAGAGCTTGCTGACGGTACTCAATCGCTTGCTCCATCTGGCCTCGGTCGTGGTAGGCACTACCCAAGTTGCTCAAGGCATAACTCTCCCCACGACGGTTACCAATCTCGCGGGCAACGACCAAGGCTTGCCCATAATACTCAATGGCTTTATCCACCTGGGCCAGGTTGTGGTAAACGCTTCCCAAATTGCCCAAATCGATCCCCTCGCTGTGCCGGTCGCCGATCTTCCGGTCGATGACCAAGGCTTGCTGATAATGCTCGAAAGCTTTGTCTACCTGGCCCAGGTCGCTGTAGGCCAGGCCCAAATTATTTAAATTAACAGCCTCACTTAGCCGGTCTTCCAATTCTTTTGCCGCCTTGAGTCCGTCTTGAAGGGCCATAACCCTCTCAGTCCAGTGTCCTTGTTTATCCAAATAGTCATCTATGCTTCCAACCAGTTCCAGCACATTTCCCCAATCTTTCTGAACAACGATTATCTCCAATAGATGCATCATATGCAAGCGCTCAAGATCCAGTCGGGCGTAACCATCTGAACCCAATTTGCTTTGTTCTTTAGCAAGCTTTGTGTAGTATGTAACCAAGTTTTTTACCAGTTTTTTGCGCACGACTCGATTATCGATGAGATTATTTTCATTCTGCCGGGCGTAGGTATACACAAGGTTGTGCTTTATCTGGTATCGGTTATCCGCTTTTATAAGCAAACTGTAGTTCGTAAGTTCGCTTAGTGGCTGCATTGTATCGTCTTCTGTTACTGCTAGAGCAGTTGCTACAACCTCACGGCTAATTGGCTCAAGAGAAAGTATTCCTGTCGTTGACAACACCAGCTTGGCAGCCTCGCTTAGCCGATCTACGCTATACTTTATGAGTGCCTTTACGCTTTCCAATCGGTGTTCGCTTATGTGGAGTGCATCAAAAGGTAAATTTTTCAGCCAGTCTAGATATTCGGCTACCTCTTCCTTTTCATTAAAATTAGCTAAATGACGACCAGCCAACTCCAAAGCTAATGTCAGACCTCCAACCAGAGAATATATCCTTTTTGCAGTAGCATCAACAACGGCATAAGGTTTGCTAACTTTCTGGAGTAAGTTAATAGCTTCATCAAGAGGAAGCTGGTCGATTTCTATAGACACATACTGTTGAACTTGAGTTTTTTTCGTAGTGGTAATAAAAATGCAATTGTTACGACCGTCCGTTGCCCTAATGACTTGTTCCAAGTTATTAGCATTTTCGGTGCCATCTAGGTATAACAAGACTTTTTTTCCGGCCAACGCTAGTTGAGCTTTAGCGGCTGGTGGTAAGTTCCCTTCTAGGGCTGTATTTAATGATCCAACAATGAACTCCAAAGCCACATCAGCTTGATTTTGGCCTTCTCGGCCGTAGAAGCTATAAGAAATAATGCCATCTGGAAACTGTTCCGGTAGCTTCTCACCTGGGGCCAACTCATTTATCACTTGAGCAGCGATAGCTGTCTTGCCGATCCCCGTATGCCCCCATAATGCCATAACTCTTCCGGGTTTGAGGTTTTTCTTGATTTTATCTATTTCATCTTCTCGACCAACGAAGTGCTGTACCGGTTGCGGTAAGTAGCGTGGGTTTATATGTTTGTCCTGAGTTGACTGTGCCGGTGCTTCTGGCGGGGGGGGCATGTCATGCGAATAGCTAAATGCTTTTTTGAGCCGATGGTAGTCCTGCGGTGTGAGATCGATTGCTATATTGACCTTTTCCAATACACTGCTATTTCGTGGTAACCGCTTTCCTCCCTCCCAGTTATTGATTGTTACCCGAGTAAATCCGATCTTTTCGCCTAGCTCTTCTTGCGAAAGATCCCTGTCCTCTCTTAATTCTTTTAAGACTTCACCGAACGTAAAGTCGTTTAGCCCATATAATTTATCAGAATAATCATCCTCAGACATCTTCGTCGATTCCTTATGATCATCAGCTTGAGTTTTACATGTGTAAAAGAATGTTTTACACCCGGACTCTATACTCTAAGTATAGTGTAAGCCGCAGTTTAGTTTCTGCCAAGAATTGGGATGATTGGTTAATGATGAAACAGTGGTACATCATCAGATCGAAATTGAACAAAGAGACCCAAGTAGCTGACAAGTTAACTTCTTGTGGTTTCGAGGTCTATGTTCCCCAATACCCCGCTTATACTAAGTGGGGGGAGCTCAAACTCCAGCCTGTACTACGCGGCTACCTGTTTATCAAACTTGACCTCGAAGCAACTTCACTTGAGTCGTTTATGAATACTCCTAATTTGATAGGATTTGTCCGCTTCGAGGATCAGCCCGTGATGTTAACGGACCAGGAAATGTATCAAATCCGCGAACAGGTCACGAAAATGATATTGAAACAGACCGGGCTAAAACCTGGCGATCCGGTGAGAATTCTCAGTGAGGGCTTTGACGGAGTGCCCGCCGAATACGTTGGTCCGTCCACGCCTGACCGGGTTGAGGTTCGGTTTAACCTGCTGGGGAAGATGCGGATTATGCCGGTGCAGCTGATCTATGTGGTCAAACTCGAACCGGTCGCCAAGCAGATTGACATTGCTTTACCGGATAACTTTGTGCGCTTTGAGGGCCCTTGCTTGTTCGTGAATGGTGAGCAGATTAATCGGTCCTGGATCACTATTTGGCTGAAAGCAGCACACCATAATCGATGTCGCATTAAGCGCAAACGCCAGCGAGGGACGCGAGGCAAAGGGCGCCGGTACAAAAGTAGCTTGAGTCAGCCGTAGCTATCTTTATCTACTCGCTTGTGGCTCTTAGAGAAGCTTTAGCTCCAGAGAGCCAGCTTGAGCCGCCACATATGTAGTTCCTCAATCCGGATGATTTGACCATCCGGAAATGGCGCAGCCTGCCCATTTGATGTGAGTTTCATACAGATTGGTCAGAAATGGGTTCGAGATAAAGTGCTTCGGACCCGTTTTTGTATTGAATGTAACCCCTTTATTCGTTACGGTTGGAGGTGCCTATGACCAAACCGCGTACAACTGAATATTGGTTAGATGTTTACTTGGCTCAGGGCCGGTTGTTGTTTCCGCTCCACAGCATTGATGATCACGGCCGATGCACTTGTTACCGCCAAGGCCAATGCCGGTATCCTGGCAAACACCCTTTATGGGTGCCCGGGGAGCTTGAGCAGGGGGTCTATGATGCCAGTCAAAACCCCTCCGTGGTGTGGGGATGGCAGAAACGGTGGCCGTGGGCAAACTGGGCAGTGGTGGCCAGAGAGCTGGTCATTGTCGATCAGGATTTTGAGGTCGCTGATTTCAGAGCCCCGATCGAGGCTTTACATCTGTCCGCCGAAGACTTGCGGACTCCGCAGGTGAGGACTCCCCGAGGCCGTCACATCTACTTTTCATCTGCTGGCGAACAATACTCCAGTTCAAATGCGTTACTCCCCGATGGGTACGACGTCAGAACCGGATTTAGTTATGCAGTATTGCCCCCTTCCAGGCATGCCAGCCTTCAAGATTATGAGTGGTTTGTTGGTTTATCAGTTCAGGATGTGTCGGTACAACCGGTGCCAGAATCGTTCGCGTTGTTTCTGAAGCCACAGATTGAGAGGGATGAGGCGATCATCCCTACGCCACCCCCTGAAGCGTTGTTTACAGCCGAGGGATTATCGCCCTATGCGGCAGCGGCTTTGGAGAGAGAGCAATCGCGGTTGCTCAATTCTCGGGTCGGGGAACGTAATCAAAATCTCAACGCCGTCAGTTTCTCGTTATTCCAACTACAGGATGCGGGACTGTTGCCCGGCGTTGATTTGGCTGGATTACTGACGGGCATTGCATTAAATCTGGGCTTAGAGGGTCGGGAGATTGCCGCGACGATAAAATCTGCCCAACTGGGAGCGGCCAAAAAACCCAGAACAGTATGGCCGGCAACGATGAATAAGATGAAAGATGCCCCAACTTATTCGCCACCGGCGAAACTTGAGGAATCTGAGAATCCGCCAGAAAAAGCTGCTGTTGAGGCTTCCTCGGTGACTTCTCTTTGGGCTCAGTTGCGAGATGCCGGCATCAGCTTGCGGCTTGAGGGTGACACAATTTGGGCCTGGCCCAAAGAATTGATCACTCAACAAGTCGCAAATTGCATCCGCACCAACAAACCGAAATTAGTGCGGATGTTGCAGGCCCAAGAAAAACGAAGTGGCGAATAAAGTACAAAACCTAGAAAGAAAGGATCAGGTTAATGCGTGAGCTAGCCAGGCGATTGGCCAAAGAAACCAGCCTACCTCAGGCGGTTGTGCTTCAGATAGTCGGGGCTGTAGTGAACCATCTAGCTAAGGCCAGTCCCAATCCGGTGTCAATTCTGCTCCAGTTATGGTGGGGGGCATATTTCATTTTCCGATCCGGAGTTGGACCAGTTCGAACACTGGTTGTTGAGTGCTGGGCGACATCGATCTGAGGATGAGCTTATTCACTAGCCCAGAAAATAGATATAAGAAAGGAGTGACGTCCGATGATAATCAACATCGTAATTGAAGGCGAAAGCTTGTCTTCGCAACAGTTGTGGCAGGAGTTTCTAACTGCCCTTGAATGCTTTTGTGACGGGGTCGGCTGGTCCGTGGAATATCATCTGCCGAGTGATTCTAGCTGCGCCATTTTTGCTGATGCTCTCGCGCCTGAGCAGAACCAATGGATGCCAGAAACCCTGCCCGAACTGGACCGGGGCAGACTTGAGTAACGTCGATAAGATAGTTTGATAACTGATAGCGAATTGGGTGGCCTTCGAGCCAGCCAACTGAAACAAGAAAGGAAAGGAGGCATTATGATGCCAGAACCTTAATAGTGCGATTTGGAATTAGATGAGGGTCTCCTACTTAGTGGTAGGCTGCAACCGTACGAACTGGAAGACAGTTGAGCAATTTCGGCGGTCAGGTTATCTAATTGGGGTAGGAGGCTTCTCCAAAAATTGAGCGAGACCTGGTGGGCAGGCCTCGCTCTTTCCACAGGCAAAAATGTGTTGGGTGTATCCGACGGCGCCTCTTATTGGGAGGATGCCGCTGCGCCTGTTTGCTTGAACAACAGTAGCGTAAATCAGCCCAGGCGTCAAATACATGATCAAAAACGAATCAGGAGGAATGACTATGTTTCAGAAATTGGAAGTAATTGGAAATCTTGGCCGCGATCCGAATACCCGCCAGACTTCTACCGGCCAGACGGTGACAAACTTTAGCGTAGCTACCAACCGGCGCTGGACGGCCAATAATGGCCAACCAGGCGAGGAAGTAATCTGGGTCCGGGTGGATGTGTTTGGAAAACTGGCGGAGGTTTGCCAGCAATATCTTTACAAAGGCCGGCTGGTGCGTTGTGAAGGTCGGTTGGTCGCGGACCCGGAAACCGGTGGTCCGCGGGTATGGCAAGACAATGAGGGTAACTATCGGGCTTCATTCGAGATGATTGCCCAAGAGGTCACTTTCTTAGGAGGTGTCTCGAACGCCGATAGTCGTGGCAACGAGGAGGATGGGGAGTCTGGGTTAACCGAAGAAAATAAGGAAGCTGAGACCCAAACAGGTAATGATCAATCGACAACAAAATCAACTTCCATAAATAGTCAGGACGAAATTCCGTTTTGATGAGCAAGAATGGAGAGTTAAAGCATGAAAACGTTAAAAAGATACAGTTTGATATTGGCCATTTGGGGGATTATCAGCTGGCCAGTGGGGGTGCAGGCTCAATCTGGGCCCCATTGTTTAGAAACGACTTCGGCTGACGCCCCCATTGAAATCTTGGAGGCCATTGAATTAGCGCCAGCAATTGTTGAAGTCCGAGGTGATAGCCAGTCCTCCGGGGCGGTGGGTCAATTCTATTACAACAAAGTAAATGTCAGTTTTGAAGGCGGTTTTGGGCACAAGGCGTTGCTGGTTGACGCTCCGGACGGTTGCGGACCAGGTCCGCGAACTGATGACTTTGCGGAACTGCGCGCCAACGGTCGGGTCTGGCACCACGACTTCCGAGGACCCGGGTTTGCTGCGGTCCAAGAGATTTCAGGAGCCGTCGATGTGACCTTTCTGTTCAATCCCGGAGAACAGGAACTGGAGATCTTATTGGTTGATTTAATGGGACCCGCCTATAGCAGCCGGGGATATTGGCTGCTATTGGTCCACGATCCTACGCCGGCCACCCCTACCCCAGTAACGCCCACGGCCACCTGGACGCCCACCCCGACTGCGGTTCCGCCATCCCCAATGCCTGCACCCGTATTATCCCTGACGTCCACCTCAGTCCAAACGGTCACCCTGGTGACCCCTCCAGAGGATGGAATTTCAGAGTCGGCACCAACGTGGCCTGTGTATTTGATGGTAAGTTTGGCAGGCCTTCTATTGTGTTGTTTGGCCGGTTGGTGGGCCTGGCATTCTCAAACGGGGCTGCCGCCCATAGTAACCGAAATCTACGAGCGCGGTCAGTACCGGAGGACAGTCACGCTCAACCAGTTCAAAAAACGAGCCATTACGATTGGCAGCGGGAAGACCGACATCCAGTTGGATGATGAAACCGTTCCTCCGCTCGCTGCCCGGATTATCGGTCAACGCGGGATTAACGGGGAGCGCCAGGCGGTTCTTGAAATTCTCGATCCCGATAATCCGAAGATCGTGGTTGAACGGCAAGTCTTGACGGATGGCGATGTCTATCTCGTCGGCAATTACGAATTTGTATTCACCCAATATGAAGCAGAAGAGTCATTCTTCGAAGGAGTAGAAACGCATGTCTAAACAATCACTTATCAAGCCGTACCAGCCGGAGAAAGTCAAAGTCCTCTTTGAGGGCTTTGGCGGCACCGGCAAAGCTTATGTACTTTATCTCTTGGTCTATTTGGAAATGATGTTGGCCGGAATGAAATATAATGTCAGATTTGGTGTGTCTGATATTGATACAGAGCATCAGGATCTCCTGCAAGAGCAGTTCTACAATTCGGGCAACATTCCGCCCATCCACGATTTAATCACTGAGATGAAGCAGCGGCCGGAAGGCTTTCCTGCTTTCGAACAGGTTGGCGATCTTGACCATTTAAGGAAGGCAGCCGGACCAGGCAATAGCATTATTCACGGTGCAAATGGCTATCGTCCACTGGGAATGCTGGCTCTGCTGGTGCAGATTTGGCGCAGGTATCCTCAATTGGCCCGATTTATCAGCCGACCCTTGTTTGAGTTACGGGCGGCCCGAACGCTCATCCAGCAGGGTTTTGTACCCCATACCGGCAACGGTCATCAGCCCGGCACGAGTAACCACGGGTACGGACGGCTGTCTCGTGGGCCGCTCCTGGGTATCCAGACAGCCAGTATCATCGGCGGTTTCGGCAGCGCTCAAATTCTGATGCAGGCGCATTTGCACCATCAAATCTACCAGCGACAGTGGGGCCTGAAGGCTTACGAACTTCGCTGTAACCTCCTGCTGCCGGAGAGTTTTGATCACTGTGATGACCAGCACAAAGCTTTAGCCTGGGCCACCATGCTGGAGATTGAAGCGGCTTATGACGTGCCCCTATCTACGCTTGAGTTGGGATCGATTGCTTTAGAGCGGGCCACCCCGCCGTGGGTGGAAGTTTGCTTGTATGGCCGGATGAGTGCTGAAGAAATAGGGTTCAACGGTCGCGAAGAGATTTTACAGGTCATGGCCGCGGCCGACCGGATGAAGCATTTCGGTCCGATGGGTGAAATATGGCACGGACAATATGCCAACAAGGTCAATTCGCCTTATAAAGTTTCCTGCTCAGCCGCCGGAGTCCTGGAACTCAAGAACGAGATCGACGCAATGCTGGCCAAAGGGGGCGCTCAGTTAGCTCAACAACTGGTCAGCGACTATCTGTTACGCCGCTATCCCGAAAAGAAAGCCGAACAGCTAGCCAAAGAAGAGGCTGAACTCTTTTTTCAGCAACAAGATTTCAAACATCTTGACCGTCGCTTTGAACGCGATGTTCGAGGACGGCCCATCAAGCCCAGCCTACCCGCGCTACGTGGCACCAAACGAAAAGAACTACCCACTTTATTGGCCAACCACGACCACAAGTTTTTTGAAGCGGTTAAGCCGGCGCTGCAGAAGGTCGCTGAGAAAGAATTGACCAGTTTCTCTGAAGCTTTGAGCCGAGAATTAGATCAGCAGATTAACACCCACGGTCTATACCAAGGCCTGCGGTGGCTGGAGCAGGTCATCAGGTTAGTTGAGGAAGAAGATAAACATTGGCAAGGTAAGCTTCGGAAACTCCAAACAGAAATAGAGCAGGCCAAAGCTCAGCCGTCGGCGCGGTTATGGGACGACCATCGTGAACGATATCGAGATGCTTATCAAGACCAGTCAGTGGAACCGCGGTTGAATGAAAAAAAACTCAATACAACAACGAGCTTTCTGAAAGAGACCCTAAACGAGCTGGTCAGAAAGTCACAGATGTCAATCGGCTGGATAAAAGGCCTTGATCACGTCACTGAAATGATCCAGGTCCACCAAGAGCGCCTCAGCGTGACCCGGGCTCAGGAGCGCCCGGTATGCACTATCAACTTGCTGGACTACCTCAAACCGGGGGAAGAAGAGCAGCTGATAACCCAGGAAATTGAAGCTAACTGGCAGCGAGCAATCGGTGGCCTACGGTTTGCCAGTAAGAATGGGCGTCTGGTCCTTCTAGTTGAGGTAGAGGATACTGCTTTTGAGGGCGCACAATCTTTGCGAACTGAAGAGGGCCTTAAGAGATTGTTTAATTACACGCAGTCTCTGTTGGACTTCAAACACGTGACGGTCGAGGCGTGGTTGCAAAAGTACGATAAGCCTTTGGAACAGTGGTTGGCTGACTTTGAGATCTATGCGGCGCCGCTCATAACCATTGACGAAACTAAAGCCCACCGGCCGGCCGAAATCAAACTGATCGGTACCGAGAAAGGAAATAGCGGCTATTTTTCCGGCGCTAACCGTGACGGCTGGACCGTGGTTGAGACCGGCAATCCCTATCAGGTCGATGTGTTAATCACCTGGCATCACCTTAACTGGCGTTGGCTGAGCCAATCCGACTCCTGGGAACGCTGCTATCGCCGCAAGTCGGTTGAACAACCGCTGCACGTCTGGGCTGAGTGGCATCAACAAATTGAAACGCAGCATTCGCCGGAAGCTGAAGTTACAAAAATCAATCAATCACAGAGTGAAAAACAGGAGGTACGCAATGAGACAAGATAGTGATGAGGTAAATGCTCTTTGGCTGCCTGCAATCGCCTGCGTTTGGATCCTCATTAATATATGTATTGGTCCTTGGATCGTGAGTCGATGGCTAATCAGACTGCTGTTCATAGGGGTTATTAATCCCCTCTTTGATAACATAATTGTAAACACCAATCAATCACGGAGTGAAAAACAGGAGGTGCAAAATGAGTCAAAATAGTAATGGAGATAATGTTTTGGAATGTGTCAAGAATAATGA
>JAGRCC010001095.1 GCA_020433785.1 Anaerolineae bacterium | reverse complement strand
TATGCCAGTAAAGCTTTTCTGTGTACCGCTCTTGTTGGGCTGATGACGAAGGCCGGGGTGGGGCTGGATGTGGCCTCGGCCGGTGAAATATTTATCGCCCAACACGGGGGTGCCGATCCGGCAGCGATGCACTTGCATGGCAACAATAAGAGCGCGCTCGATTTAAGCGAGGCACTGCAAGCCGGAGTCGGCCGGATTGTAGTTGACAATGTGGATGAACTGGAACTACTGACCAAAATGGCCACGGAGCAAGGCCGCTCTGTCAAAATTTGGCTGCGGATTACGCCGGATGTCGCCGTCGAAACGATTCACGAATATACCGTCACCGGGACGGCCGACAGTAAATTCGGGTTTCCCATCGAAGTGGCAGACGGTGTGGCCCGCGAGCTGTTATCGCAAAACTCGCCTATTGAGCTAACCGGGCTGCACGTACATCTGGGGTCACACTTTCACGATGCCGATCCGGTGGCGCGAGCACTGGATCGGCTGCTCGATCTGGCGGCAGGCTGGCAAAATGCGTTCGGCTGGCCATTTAGTGAGCTGTGCGCCGGGGGCGGCTGGGGGGTGCGCTACCATCCCGATGATCCAGCGATGCCGGTTGAGCCATTTGTGGCCGGGGTTGTCGCCGCTGTCGAGCGCGGTTGTCGTCTCAGAAACTTGCCGCTGCCTCAACTTATTTTGGAACCGGGACGTTCGCTGGTAGCGGCAGCGGGTGTAGCGCTTTACACGGTTGGCAGCCGCAAAGTTATCCCCGGCGGGCGGACTTACGTGAGCATCGACGGCGGGTTGGCTGATAATCCCCGCCCGGCGCTGTATAGAGCTAACTATACGGCCGTACTGGCCAATCGCGCCGACGAGGCGGAAACGGAGCCCGTGGCCGTCGCCGGACCTTATTGTGAGTCCGGGGATATTCTCATTCAAGCGGTCGATCTGCCAGTGGCTCGACCTGGCGATATTTTGGCGGTACCTGTCGCGGGGGCTTACCAATTGGCGATGGGCAGCAACTACAATGCGGCCCTGAAACCGGCAGTCGTATTTTGCGACGGGGATGAGGTTAAATTGATCCAGCGGCGGGAGACGTTCGAGGATTTGATTCGGCGGGATGTCTGATTAAACATTTCAGCCCGGATTTAACAATCCGGGCTGAGCTAAGCAGGTAAGCTATATTATCGACAAACCTAAGCCACGTACAGGCGAGACCGAATCCATTCGACCATCGACTGCCAGGGGCTGCGATTGTCGGCCCGGTTGCGGAGGTGGTAGCTGGTCCGGGCCAAGGCCTGGGTCATGGCCTCACCGTCAGGATAGCGATCGCGCGGATTTTTGGCCATCGCACGTAAAATGATGGTTTCGGTTTCCGGCGACATACGCGCTAGACTTGAGGGCGTAGGCGGTTTTTCATAGATATGGGCGTGAAGCATCTGCGGGGTGGTGCCCCGAAATGGGGTACGGCCGGTAGCCATCCGGTAGAGGACCACGCCTAAACTATATAAATCGGCTCGATGGTCAATTGTTCCGCCCTGGGCCACCTGTTCCGGAGCCATATAAGCTGGCGTCCCCACAATATGCCCCTCTTTAGTCAAGCTGGGGTCGTCCCAGGCCTGAGCCACGCCAAAATCGGTTAGCATCGCGTGATCATCAGAGGAGAGCAGAATATTTGAGGGTTTAACATCGCGATGGACGATACCCTGCCGATGGGCATACGCTAAGGCGTCGGCAACTTGCCAGGCAATTTCGACGGAGGTTAATTCCGATAACTTCAGTTTTCGCCGCAAACGGGTATCAAGCGTTTCGCCGCCGGCAAAGGGCATAACCATGTAGGCCCGGCCATCGATTTCGCCCATGTCAAGCACAGACACAATGTTCGGATGGTCAAGCCCGGCCGCTAAGCGGGCCTCGCGCTCAAAGCGAGCCAGCAGCAGTTTTTCTTCTCCATTGGGAGGGGGGGAAAAAAGTTTAAGCGCAACAACAGTATCAGTAGGGGTCAAAGCCCGATAAACAACAGCGACGCTGCCGCGTCCGATAACCGACTCGATGGTGTAAGAGTCTATTTTTTGGCCGATATAACTATGTTCAGTCACGGTTCCACCTAAAGTGATCGAAACGGGTTACAGATGAGGCAGAGGAGGGAACTGCGACTAAAACCGGCCCCTTTGCCAATTTTCTCTGTGGTTTCGAAGTTTACTCGCAACGCATCGAACGTGCAAGAATCCAAATTTTGTACAAGCTTGAATATTATACCACGAAAAATCGGATTGCCTACTCCGGCTGACGAAATTGCGCATGGCCATCTTGGCTCAAACGGTTCACCAAACAGCTAGGCCGTCACTACAAGCGGCGAAGGGCCGGCGCCGTGACTGATTAATTAGCCTTAATCGCGTCCAGCTTGGGTCGCGACGAGGAGAAATCCTCATGATTACCCATCGCATGTTCGACCGACTTTAAAAGCTGAATTACATTAAAGGGTTTTTTTAGATAGCCATCAATCTTCATCTTTTCGACAGCATCACAGAATTGTCGAAAATCATAACAGGACATTAACACAATGCGAGCGTCCGGTAAAATCTGGCGCGCTTTCTTGGCCAGTTCCAAGCCGTCCATATCCGGCATATCATAGTCGGTTAAGATGAGATCGAAGGATTGCTGCTGAAGTTCGTCGAGGGCTTTAGCACCGTTAGGGCTGACGACAGCATGGTAATTTGGCATTAATTCTCTAAACGTATGCTGTAGCAGAACCCGGACCGGGGTAGTATCATCGACAATCAAAACACGCCTTTGTTGCATTGATTTTTCTCCTAATTCAAATGATACTTTATCAATTTATTCAATTTTGGTGATTGAGGGGCACTAATCCTGTCGAAAGTTGGACACGACCAAAAATAAATTAGTTTATTGCATCCCTAATTTATTTTACTATGAACTTTTCATTTTGTCTATGGGCAAAATTTCACATTTGAGACAAACGGTTTGTCACTGACGAATTTGCAACCTAGCTTAAACCGTTAAATGGCCATTCTAGCCTAGACCCCGCCCCCGCTAATTTGACCCAATAGCCGGCGATAGCCTTCAACATCATCGGGGCCTAAATTGATAATAGCTTGAATGGTCTGGATGGCCTGGTCTCGAAATCCCTTTTCTAACTGCATCTCGCCCAAAGCGTCATATTCGGCAATGGCTTGCTGCTTCATATTGTTTTGAGCGTAAGCAATGGCCAAACGCTGGCGCAACTGGAGATTATCGGGATAAAATGAGGCTAACTCTTTAAGTAGTTCTAAAACTTGCAGGGGACTCTGGCGCTGGTAAACACCGATTAATTTATCTAACATCGCTGTGGCTTGTGACAATCGATTTTGCCGCAGATAAAGCTCAACCAAGCGGCGCAGGAAACGTTCGTTGCCCGGCTCTAGTTTGAGCAGCTCTTCGTAAGCCGAAGCGGCGTTGGTCCAGTCGAACCGTTGGGTGTAGATATCGGCGGTCCGGCTTAAAATCTCCACCCGTAAGTTTTCGGTATTGCCACTGGCGTTTGATAACCGGAGGGCCTCGTTATACTTCTCCAGAGCACGATCAACTTGGGCTAATTGGTAATAGGAGTCGGCTAGCGTAATGTACTGCCGCAGCGCTTGGCCGTTGTTATCTAACGAGATGTAGAGATCGATCAATTTAGACCGAACGGTCACATCCATCGGGGCCAATTTTAAGATTTTCTGGTAAATATTAACAGATTGATCCGGCTGCGCGCGCATTTGATAGACATTGGCAATATACAGATATTTGGTAATGGCTTGATCGGAGCGATCCTGCTTTAACATTATTTCGGCCAGGCGCGAGTGCAGCGGCAGAAACGAAGGTGCCTTTTGGATAGCTCGCAAACACTCTTCCGAGGCCGTGGCCAGCATACTGGTTTTTATATACTCACTGGTCAGGGCCAAGGCCGTAATCACCACCTCGGTTTCCGGCGTTTCCAGGAACTCGGCCAGGCTCATCGTATCTTTTTCCTCGGCCACTTTGTTCATCCGCTGGCGAGCATCATAGACGCGCTGCTCCCAATCAGAATTGGCAAAAAAACGGGTTAGGGTCGTGGCAAATTTGTTTAGCTTGTCGGCGTTGATCTGATCGGTGTAGCTGCTGACTAGGTTATCATAGGTTTGAGCCAAGGCATAATAACGCTGGCCGCTAACGGTTTGTAAATCGAGCGCCTTGAGCGCCTCCACAAAATATTTGGCCGCCGCCTCAAGTTTGCCGATAGACTGGTTGATCAACCCCAGACTAAACAACGAGCTAACCTTAAAAGTGGGATCGGCCGCCGATCGCTCCAGCATGGCGGCGGCTTCGTTCAGTTGGCCTTGTTCCCGGTACAAAAAGCCCAAATTAAAATACATCGCGGCTTGATGCGCGCCGGAATTGATGGCCCGATGGTAAACATCAACGGCCTCGGCGATGCTGCCGTTGCTCTGCAAGTCGAGCCCCTGCATAATGGTCATGGTGTGAGGATTATCGGCATCTTCAAAAATCAAATTGGCTAACGTGGCCAGGGCATCCTGGCGAGCCGCTTCGATTAAGCCGCCGGCCGGCCGATTCATTGTTTCGAAATCGTCAATCCCAAACAAATCATCGTCATCAAAGCCATCGTCAGCCGAAAATTCATTATCAAAGGCATCGTCTTGTTCCGGCGTAACAGGCGCTTCGCCAATTTTCTGAGGATCGATGGGCGAACCGACATTTAACGCTTCAAACGCCGCCGCGATGCCCGGATCGTCCGATACCAACAGCTCGGCTGCTTCGATGTGCTTGGTGGCCTGTTCGATATCGCCCCGGCGCTGGTACATACCGGCTAAGGTTAAATATTCGCGGGCTGCCTGTCTAATTTTACCTTGTTTAGCCAGCGCATCGGCTATTTTCAAGTGAGCATTGACCTGCCCCGAAGCCAGTTTAGTCGCGCGCGTCCAGGAGTCGATAGCGGTGTCATAATTTTCCATCGACGCGTGGACATTGCCGACCCGCAAGTAGGTTTCAGCCGCCGCGTCC
>JAGRCC010001094.1 GCA_020433785.1 Anaerolineae bacterium | reverse complement strand
ATTGTTCGATCAATTGCCGGTATTTTGCTTCGCTTTCCTGCAACTTGCCTGATGTTGCCAGGGCCTCTTCCATCATTTTTAAGGCTGTCCGCCGGGATGCCCACAATTCCCGGTTTGTTTCTGTCAGTTCTTTGGTTCGCTGTTCAACTTTCTCTTCGAGATTTCTTTGATACTCCCGCAATTGTTGCTCCAAATTCTTCATATCGGAGATATCAGTGACGATTAAAGCCCCGGTTTCGGCTTCGGCCGCGGTTGAAAACCAATCCTGGCCGGCGTTATACACCAGTGGCGCCAGTGAAAAAAGGTAATGCTTATCCGGTTGATCGGTATTTTGATGCGCTGGAAAAGTAAAAAGACTCTGGACCCGTTTGGTTAACCCATGGCGAAATTCATCAATTTGTTCGCTGTGTTCGCCAGTCAACAATTGAACAAATTCACCGCCGATGATTGCTTCCATAGGGGTATCGAGCATTTCAGAAAATCGTCTATTGCAGTAAAGCACAATCCCTTTTTGAGAAAGAATAGCCGCGCCTTCGTTCATCTGTTCGATGAGAATACGGTAGGTTGTTTCGGCAGACGTCAGCGAGTAGATTTTTTCGCCTTGGTCCGTATCGACAACCAAGGCGTCTACTTCGCCGCTACGGATGGCCGACAGGGTGTCTTCTAACTCGGTAACCCTGGCCTGTAGGGCTTCATTCGCCTGTCTGAGTTGTTCCAATTCCGATTGCGCCATGGTGTGGCCTTAATCCGATTGTGGCTGTAAATCCAGGCCGACGAATAATTTTTCCTGGTCCGACATATCACCAATAATCTTGCGCAGGGGATGGGGTAACTTTTTCACCAGGGTGGGCACGGCGATGATCTGTTCACCTTTGGCCAACGTGGGGTTTTGATACAAATCAATCACCCGCAGTTCATACCGTCCTTTCAGGTGGGTTTCACAGATTTCCTTAATGTTATGAATGGCCCGTTTAGATTTAGGAGACAAACCGGCCACATACAACTTTAAAATGTACTTTGCCTCTGTCGCTTGAGCGGCGAAAGCTTCAAACTTCTGACCAAGTGCGTCTTCTTCATTTTTCATTAAAAGCTCCCTACTTTAGCCGGTTGTAAATCCAGCCCTACCAAAACTCTTTCCGTATTTGAGAGATCGCCGATTATTTTTTTGACCGGTTCGGGCAACTGTCGGATGAGGGTGGGGATGGCTAAAATCTGGTCCCCTTTGCCCAGTTTCGGGTTTTCAAGCAAATCAATGATTTTGATCTGGTATTTGCCTTCAAGATGATCTTCGCAAATCTTTTTTAAGTTCTTAAAAGCCGTAACCGATTTTGGCGATTGCCCGGCCACATACAACTTTAAAATCCAAACCTCATCGTCCGGACTATTTAATGCCTTTTCATCCATTGGTTATGCCCCTTTATTTTGTTCTACTGGCTTGAACATCCTGCCGTCTGAGGTCCATCCGTTGGTATTGTCTCCTTAATTCGTCTATCTTGTCTTTAATTTCTATTTCGTCGGATTTCATTTGCATTTCAGATAATTCAATCTGAGTTTGCATCGCTTTTTGTTTGCGCTCAAGCACAAGTTCCAATTGTTTGATTTTTTCTTCGAGCCGCATTTCTTCTTCCTGATCAATCAACTCCTGCACCACGCGGGATGAGCCGGTGAGAATGCCTTTACTCCCTAAATAGACCTCTTTCAATGCCACGCCTTGCGAGGTGATCAGAAATTCGCGAATTTGATTAGAGTTGGCAATCCCCCGCGATTTAAGCACGTAAAGGCCGCGATTGCGTTCGCCATTCTCTTCAATGTCCCGGAGCAGCAGCCAAGAATCCATCAAAGATGAAAGGTTTATATCCGTTGTTTCCTCTACGCTAGCGGCGGAGGTGAGGGTGGTAAAAAAACCGGTGATATGATTACTTTTAATGTAATCGATCAACCGCACAATCATGGTTTTTGCTTCCAATTCGTTGTCATTTGATAAATAGGCGTTGATGGGATCAAGAATAACTACCGCCGGCTCAAACGAATTGATCAGCTTATGGATCGTGGTCAGATGCGCTTCCAGCCCATACATTGACACCCGCTCCGCATGAAATTGTAGCAGACCTTGCTTTTGCCAATGCTCCAATTGGAGACCAATCGACCCCAGATTGCGCATAATCTGTTTACTGGATTCCTCAAAGCTTAAATAGAGCACTTTTTCGCCCCGCCGGCAGGCCGCCTCGGCCATATGTCCGCACAGGCTAGTTTTGCCGGTTCCGGCGGTGCCGGAGACCAGGATGCTGCTGCCTCTGTAATAGCCAGCGCCGCCAAGCATTTCATCCAGGGCCGCCACGCCGGATGAAATGCGCTCATTGGAAACATCGTGGTCTAGGCTCAGTGAGGTGATCGGCAAGATAGAGATGCCGTCGTCATCAATCAGAAAAGGAAAATCGTTGGTTTCGTGTTTGGCCCCTCGATACTTAACAATGCGTAACCGTCGGGTGTAAATATGGTTTCTTTGTACATGTTCCAGCAAAATAACACAATCAGACACATACTCTTCTAACCCGTGGCGGGTTAAAGCGCTTTCGCCTTGTTCGCCGGTAATAATGGCCGTGACACCTTTGTTTTTTAGCCACCGAAAAAGCCGGCGTAGTTCTGCCCGTAATAGGCCGGTATTAGAAAAACCGGAAAAAAGCGCTTCCAGGGTATCTAACACCACCCGTTTGGCGCTAACCTCTTCAATGGCCTGGTTTAGCCGGATAAACAGCCCTTCCAGATCGTATTCGCCGGTTTCCTCAATTTCGCTGCGTTCAATGTGCACGTAATCAATGGTCAATTTGTTTTCAGCGATCAATTTTTTCAGGTCAAAGCCAAGCGAAGCCACATTTCTAATCAATTCCTGCTCGGTCTCTTCAAAAGCCATATACACGCCCGGCTCATTAAAAAGCACAGCGCCGCGCACCAAGAACTCTAGGGCCATGAGCGTTTTGCCACTGCCGGCGCTGCCGCACAGCAGCGTGGGCCTGGCTTGAGGTAGCCCGCCACCGGTTATATCATCCAGCCCTTTGATGCCGGTACGTGATTTTTCCAGAATTTCAAGGCCAACCTCTTGTTGCTGTTCTTCCAAAATAAAATCCCCCCTGTTTTCTTACTGAATCCGTATTTACTCAGCAGGCGAGGTGCTGCACTAAATCGCGGTCATTGTCGTGTTAGATACCACTCAATGTTCTCTATTTGAGTAAAAGTGCCAGTCACCTGAAAAGAATTTGAACATCCTTGTATGTTCTAATCGTATCTAACCAAGCCACTTCTGACCAAAAAAGCCAGAAGTTGAGCCGGAAAATTAAACGCAAGAGGCGCAAATGACGCTAAAGTCGCCAACGCTTTTTATACTTTTGCGTCTTTTGCGTCTGTAGCGTTAATTCCTTTTTGGTTCCGGCTTGTCCGGGTTAGGATTACGCCGATAGTGTAACTGTTTCAACAAACAAAGATTGTTGTTCTGTGGTGGGATGGACGAGATGAAGTCTTAGAAAAGGAGTTGCTTCAAGTATATCACATCTCGCCCTGCCGCAAAAGGTTTGCGAGGGAAAATAACGTGGGACGTGGGACGTGGAGCTTTACGCTCCGCATCCCACGTCCCACGTGTACTAGGAACTTGAAGGTTCATGATTGAGGAGATACCAAGTTTCCTCATAAGGATAGTATCTAACCAAGCCACTTCTGACCAAAAAAGCAAGAAGTGGGGCCGGGAATCCAAACGCAAAAGACGCAAATGGCGCTAAAGTCGCCAACGTTTTTATATATCCTTTGGCGTCTCTTGCGCCTATAGCGCCTTTAGCGTTAAATCCTTTTTGGTTCCGGCTTGTCCGGGTTAGAACTTACGCCGTTCAAAAGGTGACAGTCACTTTTGGCCGAAAATGAACGTCCGTTTAAGCCCAAACAACGCTATTTATC
>JAGRCC010001093.1 GCA_020433785.1 Anaerolineae bacterium | reverse complement strand
ATTTCTTGAGACAAAATAACGACCTCCCGCCAGCCGGATCTCATTTCTTGAGATAAATTTGCGGTTCCCCGCAGCCGGAACGCCTTCTTACGACAAAATTGCTGGCCCCGAAATCGGCCTGACTTTTTTTGTGACAAAATAACAAGTCTGACTATTGGACTAAGCGTTGTAATCTTTGTTTGACGCCGGTGGGGGTATCCGGTTGCCTCACAAAATGAGCCAGGAGGGCCTGGATTTCGGCGATGGTTTTCTTGGGACCGGTGATGGCGTCGCCGGGGATTAAGCTGATGGCTCGCTCCAAATGCTGGAGGGCGTCGGGGCGGTGGTGGTTGAGCAGCAGGCCGTAGGCCCACCATAATTCCGCTTTGATGACCTGCTCGGTGGCGTGGTTGTCGCTAAAGTAGGTGACGGCCTGATGGAATAGGTCATAGCTGCTGGCATATTCTTGCAACCGGATGCGGATTTGGCCTTCAAGGATACAAGCCAGCCCTTTTTCAAAGATGAGGCCGTTTTCACCGGCGGTTTGCCGGGCCTGGTAAGCCATGCTCAACGCCTCTTGGAGATGGTCGGCTTGGAAGGAGCGGTAAAAACATTCGCTCAAGTTGACTTCGTTGGCTACGGTCAGCGATTTGGCGCCCACTTCATCGGCGTAGCGGGTTGACTCGACAAAGGCATTGGCGGCGGATTGATATGAGCCCTGGCCCAGGTGCGCTTCGCCGATCCCGGCCAGGGCGAACGCCGCGCGCCGTTTAGCGCCGGTGCGCAGCGCAATCTCCAAAGCCTGGGTCAGATTGGCCAAAGCCCGCTCATAATGGCCGGATTTGCTCAACACCGTGCCTAACCCGATCAGGCTGTTAGCCAGGTTGCTGTCGTGATCGAGGTCCTGCCAAATATTGACCGCTTCTTGATAATGGGCTTTGGCCTCGTCGAGGTTGGCTTGCCGCTCTAATGACACGCCCAAATCGTGGTGGCACAGGCCGATGAGATGCTTGTCATTGAGGCCGGTAAATTGATCCAGGGCGCGCCGGGTGTCTTCCAACGCCTTCAGAATGTTGCCGGCGGTGCCAAAGGCCAAGCCTCGATTGCGGGTGGCCCAGGCGATGAGCCAGATATTGCCTTCGGCGTAGGTTTTGAGCTGGTCCAGCCCGGCCGTAGCCAGGGCCACCGCTTCTTTGGCTCGGCCCGTCATGCGCAGGCCGACCGACTGCCACACCTGGGCCTCGGCGGCTCGAACCGGATCGCCTTGCGTTTGAAACAGCTCCTGAGCCAGCTTAAAAAGCGTCATCGCCCGCTCATGCTCGCCAAAATCATCGATCAACATCTGGCCCCACAGCAGCAGCAGCCGGGGCCGCTTCTCTAATTCAGGCAGCGGAAACTTCGACAGCCAATCATTGAGAATACTGGCCTGGCCGGCCTGGTAGAACGCCTCTAACGTTTCGTGTTTCAGCAGCGACTCGGTTTTGCTCCAGGTGGTGCGCGACAGGTAGAATTTGACCGCCCGTTCGTCGGCCAGCAGGGTTTGATCGAGCTTGAGAATGACTTCGGCCAGTTTGTTGAAGGCGCGCAGCATGCGCTCGGTGCCGATGGTATCTTCGGCGGGGATGGTCCCGTGATCGCGGACAGCTACCTTTTCATAGTAAGCGTAGAGCGGCACATAAGGGATCTTGAGCGCCCACAACGAGGCCACGTCATCCCGCAAAGCCGGCGGCAAAAAGTGGTTGAAGTTGGCGGTGAATTTGGTGCGAAACCAGTTGTGCAGTTCAGCCTCGGCCCAGTCATCGACCCGGGCCGGGATAATGAGCAGTTCCAAAGGGCGGCCCTGGCGCAGGTCGAGCACGTCGGGGTGGGTGAATTTGCCGGCCATTTCCAGGGTGCCTTCCAGGTTTTGCTCATTTGACGCGCAAAACATGATGACGGTATCGGCCAGATGATAGGTGCACACCCCGCCCATCTCGGTCACGCCGGTGCGGCTGTCGATCAGGATGATGTCGGCCCGCCGGCTAAGCTGGTCTCGCAGCCAATTGAAGAACAGGCCGCCGCCCCAATTTTCGTAAAAATCCTGCCAATCGAAGCTGAGCACCATGCGCGCATACTGAGCGAAATGGGGTTTGCCCCGGCGGCCGGCGGTCAGCAGCGCCAGGCGGCCATTATCCCGGATGGGGGTGATGTAGGCGTCGAGATCGATCAGTTCGGCCGGCGTGGCTTTGACCACCTTCTGGGTGATTTGGCGTTTGTAGTCGGCCAGCATATCGATAATCCCGGCCCGGTGACGCACCTGTTCGGTATCGATGGCCGGGAAGAAACGCTCCAGGCCGGGCGCTTCCAAATCCCAATCGACCATCAACACTCTAAAGCCGGCTTGATAGTACAACTCGGCGATATTGGCCAGGGCCATGGTCCGTCCGACGCCGCCTTTGTAGGAGTAAAAGGTACAGATCATGAGCTTTCTCCAATCGACCAAAAGTCAACAGGCCCTTTAGGCCGGGCGGCTTGATCCTGGCCCCGGCCCAGCCGTTTGAGGTTGGTGGATAAGCGCAACTGCGCCTGTAAGTCGGCCGTCTGCGGGAGCGTATTGAACAGTTGGTAGTGCAAGACGCGCGAGTCGTTAAGGCCAAAGGTCTGGCTCAGCGGCTCGAACTGGTCGAACCGGGTGACCGCCGTGGGCATTTGGCGGTTAATGGTCTCCTCGATCAGGCGGCTAAGTTTGAACTTCCGCGTATTCAACGGCGACAGAACCATAATGGCCACGTGTTTGTGGGTGGCGATACCGCTCGACAGCGCTTGTTTTAGGGTCGGATGAAACATGGAAATCGCATCGACCAGCAAGACGGCGGCGGAGCGATCTAATTGTTTGAGCACCTGTTGGCGGGTGGCTGGGTGAAACAGTTTCTTAGACAGCGTAAAATCCGGCTCCAGCCGGGGGGCGTCCGGGTGATAGTCATCGATGTTCTGGATGGCCTCGAGAACGGTTTTCTTGATGGTGACGCGGGCATTGATGGGCGGTTTCCAGTTGGTGCGCTGGCTGGCATACTGCTTCAGCAGGTCGTCGAGGGTGTAATAATCGAACAAGGCGGCTTTAAAGGCCTCGAACCGTTTCACTTCTCCCGGCGTGACCTCGGGATTGTGGGCCAGAATATCCTGCGTGAATAGGTCGGTGGCTTCGCTGCGGGTCATGGCGGCAATGAGAAAAGGGAGGTCGATGGGATCGGGTTGGCCGATGGTGGTGACGATGCTCTGGATTTCTTCGGCGATGGCCGCTAAATGACCGTCGGCGTGTTGGCCGCCGTCGCGCCAGATGGGCTGCTCGCCCATAGGGCGGATGCGGGTACTGGTCAGCCACGCCACCGATTTCCAGGCGCATGGTTTGGCGATAACGGTGAAGACCATTAGCCCCTGCCGGTGGCAGCGCCGCAGTTGTTGCAGCAGCCGCTCATTTTCCCCCACGGTGTTGAGAAAGTTGGCCGTAATCAACAACACCGCGATTTTAGCCCGGCTAATGGCGCGGTCGATCTCGCGCTGGCGGTCAGCCCCGGCGGTGATCTGGTCCTCGCTCCAAATTTCGATGAGTCCCAAATTTTGCAAAACGCCCAAGTGAGACACCAATTCGTTTTTCTCTGGCTCGTCTTTGGAACTGTAACCGATAAATACGAGAGGCGGCATGATAGACCTTTACTAATTTAGGCGGTACAATGGTTGTTAAATAAGCTAGCTAGAGACGATTCGGTATTATACTGCGAATGAATTCGCAGCCTGATAGAAGAAATGTGTTAAAAACACGTTAAGCAGGAACCCAATAACCTGTTTCAACAGGTTTTCTTTAGC
>JAGRCC010000119.1 GCA_020433785.1 Anaerolineae bacterium | reverse complement strand
ACATATCAATGTGTCCGCTACGCCACTCTGCATTCAGTTTACATCAGTTGAGGGGGTTGGTCAATAGTATGAGGTTTACCTTATTATTAGCGGCTAAAGCAAGTGAAATGGGTTTTGGCTTATTTTGTCAGAATAACGCTTTTCCTGTAAAATTTTGCCGGGTTACATTAGCCCTTATCTGCCACTTTTCCTCTACACCAGCACATCTCAGTTGTCCCTTACAAAGCATCAGAATATAGCGCCAGCGCCACTATCCAACAATGTACTTTAGCCGGTAGTCGCTTCTTTGTCTGATATACAGGCAAATGGCGTAGTTGTAAAGGCGCTAAATATTCAAGACTTAACGGATGGTTCGCTAAACAGCATCCTGAAGTAGGGCCTATTTTTTGTATTTCAGTTCTAGGCAAAAACTTACCAAGCCAAATTAATGATTTCGGATCAAATAGGTGGAAGGCGCCTATTTCCTATCATAACGTTTAACTTTTAAATTAGGTTTTAGAGATTAGGCTCAAGGAGGAGAAATTTACATGACAAATAGACGAATGGCTAAACGCGCCACTTACAGACCGTTAAAAATTTTACTCGTTATTCTATTATGGTTTGTCGCCGTGATAGGGGTGGCTTACGCCATTGAGTTGCCCGCCCCTGACTCTGAAGCATTTTTACAGACAACCGGCCCAAATGCCGGCCTCGGCGTGGGTGACTTCTACACTAACGTCGCCGGGGCCAATGAGAGTCATTTTGTGGAAATTAATGTGCCATGTAGCTGGCCTGACAGTTTACCCATTACATTTGCCTTGTTTGATCCGGAGTCAACCGGTGGCACATTTGCCGGACCACCTCCGGTCGTCGACGAGCAGCGCGGTGGTTCTGATGATGATACAACGTTTTCTCTGATTGCTCCCGATGGTACTGATGTGGCTTCACAAGTTTACACACCAGCCGGCGGCTCCGACGGGTTATGGGTTGAATTAGCTACGATTTCGACTACAGATTTTGGTTGTGGCATTTATACCCTGGAAACTTCTACGGCAGACGATGATGATAACGCCTGGCGATTAAAAGTGAACAATGATGACGATTGTACTGTATCCGTTCCCAATGCAGGTACCTGTAGCGGTATTTCGGTTGCCAATTCAGATCTCCTCAGCAATGCGACGGAAAATGACGATCCGGACGGCTTTCCCGGTAGTGGCGATGAGTTAGAAATCGGCCTGGTCCAGTCTAGTTTTCAGCATCTCGGTGCCGGCGAACCTTGTCAAGATTTCTACTTCTTTGTCGATGGCCTAACCTCACCGTTAACCCTCAATAACTTTGACATGGACAACGCCGGTAGTGTCACCTATTTCTTGCCGGATGGTTCTGAAGTCGATGGTACGGTTTCCGGGGGAACTGTATGGAATAATAGTACTAACACCACGCGGGGAGGCGATGTCTTTGATATCGATTCAAGCTTGGTCGGCTGGTGGCGGGCTGAAGTCTGTATACCGGAGGACAATCAGTACATCTTCGAAGGTCAGGAAGGCGAGCCTATTTACTTCTCGCAGCCGGGTACGCCAGTGATGATCGTTAGCAAGGATGACGGCAAAACCGTGGTGGCTAACGGCGAAACCATTACCCATACGATTGTCTTTACCAATGTGTCAGATACCACTTCCACCCCCGGCACTGCCGCCAATGTGAGCCTGGTTGATAATTTGCCCGATGGCCTCACTTTCCAAAGTTGTGATATCGCTGCTTTGGAAGCCGCCTACCCTGGTAGCACCTGCACACCAACCTCTGCCAGCGAGGTAACGGTGGTGGTCGGTGGCAATGTTCTACCCGGACAAGGCGGATCGTTTAATATCATCGTTACGGTCGATGCCGACGCGAGCGATACCCTAACCAATACCGTCACCCTCAACTACTCCGATCCCCTGGGTAACCCATTCGCGCCGGTTCAAGCCATCGACGAAACGTTAATCCCCCCGGATTTAACTCTGGTCAAATCGGATGGCGGGATTACTACGGGCCCCGGAGAAACGGTGGTTTACACCCTTGACTATGCCAACGTCAGCAATACTGGGGCTACCGGCGTAGCTATCTCCGAGACAGTGCCGGACAACACGACCTTTAATGACGCCGCCAGCACACCGGGTTGGGTTTGCGTTGGGACAGCTTGCACCTATACCCTAAACGACGTGCCGGGCAACAGCAGTGGGTCTATCGATTTTGCGGTTGATGTCGATAACCCACTGCCGGCCAACGTTACCCTGATCAATAACAGCGCCTCCATCACCGATGATGGCCTTCATGGACCTGACCCAACCCCCGAAAACAATGTGACCAGCGACAACACCCCCATTGGCACGTCTGATCCGCAGATTATCAAAGCGGTTAATCCGGCTCAGGCTGAAATTGGCGATACGGTCAACTTCTCAATCATTGTTTCTAACCCCAGCGCGAATTCAACGGTGCCGGCGACCAATGTCGTCCTAACCGATCCCTTGCCACAGGAATACAATTTTGTGTCATACAGCCTGTCATCGGCACCAAGCGGCGTTGTAGCTAATGGAAGTGAGGATTCCCAGGTCATTACCATCGTCGGTCATCCGTCTGGCATTACGCAAACCGTGGTTACGACCATTACCGTCGATATCCCCACCCTCGGCCTGGATGAGTCGGTGACCTTGTCGGTGGTCGCCAAGGTTAACGGCCTGGCGGTTCCCCGGCCGTTCAATATCGTCAATCAGGCCACTCTTGAATTTGATGGCGGTCCTCCCAAAGTCGCCGAGGCCAGGGTCGTGGTGCCTGCTCCGAGTAAAAATGATACACCCGACACGAACGAATCCAAAGATGACGACGATGACGACGGATCTGTTCCGTCTACCTCACCGCCTAGTGTGAGCGTACCGGCCACCCCTGTGCCGCCAACCCCGGCGCCCTTACCGGTGCTGCTCCTACCGGAAACCGGCCTAAAGGATGTATCTGCTCCTATCAGCCCGACCGTGGTGGGGGTATGGAGTTTAGTGGGGGTTGTTAGCGTGGCATTGGCTCTGCTCTATGGATACAAACGAAAAGATAGGAAGAGTAAATAGAAGCCACACGTGCAAAGCTGCTCCACCAGGCAACTACTGGATCAGCTATCTGCCTTTAATCAGAGGCATTGCTTAAAATACCTATAACCGCCGTCCAACTGCTCAGGCAGTTGACGGCGGTTTGTCTTTTCCATAAGTTAGCCCCAAAATAGTACAAATTGACAATTTTAGTATTGTGCCGCGTAGGATAAAATGAGCAGTGCGCAATTGGTCAATTTAAGAAGATTGTCCTGATGCTGCGGAAATCGTTAAGAAACCAGACCATCCCGAAAAATAGGACAAGGTATGCAGTTTAACTCAATCATATTACCGAGCCAGGTAGTGGTGCCGTTTGGCGTTGCTCTGGCTCACCTCATTCTGACCGTTTATGTTATTTCCAGCCATGAGATAAACCGAGATAAAGCGTTTGGCTTGTTTGTGGCTTATTTGAGTTTGACTATTTTCTGGAACATTAACCTTGTGGTCATTTCTTTAGGCAGTGTTCCGAGTGGCACATTTTTGGTGCGGCTAGCGCCCTATGGACTGGTCATTATTGCCGCCATTTATTGGCTTTTTACTCGAACATTTTTGCAGCAATTGTGGCCGGAGCGATGGGTGTGGGCCATTCCCGGCGCTATGCTGCTTTTAGCTATTGGCTTCGATAATGAGTGGCTGAGCCTGTCGCCGTCGGTTTACGCCTGGAGTAATGGGTGGCTTTTTCCGGGTAATATCGGGTTTGTTTTATGTGTTCTTTGCGCCGCCGGCTTTGTCGGTTTGTCGTTTCTAATCGTTCAACTTCAACAGTTTCGGACGCAAAGTCCGGCTCACCGTAATAGAATTCAATTTCTGCTAATCGCTACGCTTTTTTTGCTGGTCGGCTATGGTCTGTATCTGTCCCTGTTGGAGCCGTTTTGGACGACAGGATTGATTATCACCTGCCTGGGTAGTTCGCTGGCCATGTATGTGGTGGCGGTTGAAGATTTGATCGATCTCAGTACGGCTGCTCGTTACGCCATAAGCCGATTGCTGACGGTGCTGATCACCATTGCGGTTTACATTGCCGGGATCTATCTGGTCCAGATTTTCTTGGGCGATTTACTGACCTCGACGCTGCCGGCCGGTTGGGTAGACCCGGTTTTGTTGGTTGCGGTTGTTACCGCCGTGCTGCTCACAATTGTGTATATTCCTATCCAACAAATGAGTCGCCTTTTAACCAACCGGATTGTTTTCGGCCAGGTTTATGATTATCAAAAGGTGCTGCAAAGTTACACTCAATTCATCAGCAATATTTTGTATCCCGATGAACTGGCTTCGGTGGCGATTAGACACATCGAGCAGACGTTTGGCGTGACCAGAGCCATCTTGCTGATGCTGGAAACGGAAAGCCCCGAATATTATGAGTTTCGGACCATTCCCATCTCTATCACGAATCAATTTCCGGCTATGCTCTCGTTAGAACGGGAAAGCGCGGTTATTGATCGGTGGGTTGAACAAGGGAGGCCGCTGGCGCAATATACCATCGACATCTCGGTTCAGTTTCGGAATGTAGCGGAAACAGATCGACAAACGCTGCAATCGCTTAATTTGGAATGGTTTGTGCCGATTCTGAAACAGGAGCAACTGATCGGTGTCTTTGCGTTAGGGCCAAAGATATCCAGACAACGCTATTCTGCTCAAGATTTACGGCTGCTTCAGACCCTGGCCGATCAAACCGCTTTAGCTCTAGAAAACGCTAATTTGGTCGATCGGCTTCAGCGCCATTTGGAAGAAACCACGCGCATGAAAAATTTAATGGATAGCGTTTTTGACAGCATGCAGACCGGCGTGATGACCATCGACAAACAGGGTAAGATTACCCACTTTAACAAATCTGCGGCAGCTATTCTCAACTTATCCACTCATAATACGATTGGCACGGCTTACCAGAAATTGGTTCCAACCCTGGCTAATACCATATTTTCTAATCTGATGAAGAACGTCATGGATCGGGATGAGCGGTATACGAATTATGAAATTATTTCCGAATTGCCGGAACGGGGCCGGGTGAACCTTACCGTTAATATGGCCCCACTGAAAGATGCGCAGAATCAAACCAAAGGGGTAACGGTGGTTTTAGAAGATATGACCGAAACCAAACGGTTAAAGGCCGTTCAGGATATGTTTCGACGATATGTTTCGCCGGCGGTGGTTGACCGGCTGCCGGCCAATCCCTCCGAATTGGAGTTGGGCGGGCATCGACAAGAAATTACGGTGTTGTTTGCCGATATTCGGGGGTTTACAAAATTTAGTGAGCACATGGATCCGGAGAAACTGGTTGATACCCTCAACGAATACCTATCGATGGCCGCATCTTCAATTTTGATGTATGAGGGGACGCTTGATAAATTTGTGGGTGACGCCGTTATGGGCATTTTTAACGCCCCACTTGACCAGAGCGACCATATCATGCGGGCGGTCAGAGCCGCGATGGCGATGCAGCGGGCCATTACTGATTATCACGCCAAAATTGGTCAGGATCGGATGCTCAGTTTTGGCATTGGTCTCCACGTAGGCGAAGCGATTGTTGGCAATGTTGGTATGTCTGATCGGATGGATTACACAGCTATTGGCGATACCGTGAATCTGGCTAAACGTATCCAAGAAAACACACCGGCCAACAAAATACTTATTAGCGAGCCGGTGTATTGGGCCGTGAACGGTACTGTTAAAGCGGTGTTCTTTAGAGAGATGAAAGTTAAAAACCGCGAACAGCCTGTTAAAACTTATGAGGTTCAGCTGTAGCCATAAGCAGGAAAGAATATTCGATTAACTGCGTCGTACTCCGTTAGGCATAATCGTCTGGTTAAGGCTGCTGATAATACTCAACTGTTCTTGGGTAATGTTGGCTTCGGTTAAATTGGCAAAACTAAAGTCTGCTCCGCTGGTGTTGGCTCCAATCATGGTGGCCTCTGTTAAATCGGCGTGAACTAAATTCGTTCTAAACATGTTAGCTCCCCGCAAATTAACTCGAAATAAATAGGCTTGGCTTAAATTAGCTCCACGCAGGTTGCTGCGGCGCAGATCAGCCTCATTGAGATTCGCTTGATGTAAGTTAGCTCGGAATAGGTTGGCGCTGTTCAGGTTGACTCGATTTAAATTGGCTTGACTGAGATCCGCTTCTCGTAAATAGGCCCAACCCAAATTGGCCCCGGTCAGGTTGACCCCTCTTAAATTAGCCCCACTCAAATAAGCCCGATGTAAGTTGATACCACTCAAGTCAATTTCGGCTAAATCGAATTTTGATAAATTAGGAATCTGGCCGGCCCGTCGGGCCGTCTCAATGATTTTTTCAATATCATCACGTTTCATCCGGGAGGTATCCAACGTCTACTTAGCCTGGGATCAATGACGGTTCGGCTTCCTTCTCCCACAGGCCCACAATATCGCGATGCCACGCAATGTTCTCTAAAAAGTTATACTTTTGCTCGCTATTGTGAAAATGAGCGGCATGCTCTGTAACGTGATCGTATGCCATTTCAATAATCGTGAGTGCTCGCTTAGAAAATAGTGAATTGACGGGAGCCAAAGCCATTAATAGATGGTAATACTTTAAGTATATCCATGCAAGCTTGTTACGGCTAATGCTCTGGTTACTGTTAAACTGCGTCTGAATTTCTTCTTCGTAAGTTAGGGCTGCCTCCCACTGCCCTTGGGCGGCAGCGATAGCAGCCAATCCGATCAGGATGTCGATGGTCAGGTGCGGTTGTTCAAGCTTACGACGCAAATAGAGAGCCTGGGTATAAGCCGCCGCGGCTTTGTCTAAATTTCCCAAATCAGCCAAGGCGTGCCCTAAATAGGTCAAGTTAAGGCTCTCTTGAGCGTCAAGACCCCTGCCGCGTATCATTGTCAAGGCCAACTCACAATAGCGCCTGGTTGTTTGATAATCGCCCGTGTAGTAGAAAACAATACTCAACTTGCTGAGCGAATCGGCCTCGCCCATTTGGTGGCCAATCTCCTCGCGAATACCCAACGACTGGCCCAGATAACTGCGGGCCGGCATATAATCACCCAGAAAACAGTAGGTTAGCCCTAAATTGCTCAGTGCATCGGCTACAATCTGACGATCTTGAATCTCGCGCCCCATATCAAGGGCCTGCTCAAAATAGTCACGGGCTGTTTCATAAGCGCCCCTGTTGAGATGGATCAGACCGATATTGTAAAAGGATCTTAATTCGCCTTGCTTCTCACCTAACGAAAAGTAGATATGAATGGCCTGTTCAAAATAAATTTGCGCGGTTGAAAGTTCGCCCAGATGATAAAAAGCCAAGCCTAAAGTATTAAGGGTGTTGGCCTGGGTTAACGGCTGGTGATACGATTTCACTAACCATTGCGTTCGGCGGCAGCACGCTATCGCGGTCTGGTAACGACCCTGAATACAGTAGGTGTCGGCCAGGGCCTGTAATACATTAGCTTCGGCCCTATTATTTTGGGTTTTTTGAGCCAGGGCCAGAGCTTGCTCCAATATGTCGTAGGCGGCTGAAAAATCGCTTTGGGCAGATAACGCTTTGCCCCAAACAATGTAACTGTCAATAACGATATTTGTTTGCTGCGCCTGTTTGGCTAAAACAGCGGCGTTTTTGGCCGCCGAAATTGCATTATTATGGTCGCTGGTCACTTCAGCATAACACGCCTGGCGTAGGGATACCACAGCGCTGTTAGGGGTTATCTTCATCTGCTGCGTTAGATCAGCCAGCGAGGCTAAATCGACCATTTGCCGTCCCCGCTCGCCCAGACGGGCGTAGACAGTTTCACGCGCTAAAAGTAGATTATACCGCTCAAGCTGATGTTCGGTCGCGGTTAAATCCAGAGCCCGATTGAGGTAACCAACGGCTTCCGCATTAGCAAATTCGGCCACAGCCTGCTGCCCCACCAACGAGGCGTAGTAACGTTCTCGCTGCTCATCTTCGGCCTGGTGCCAGTGATAAACCAGCAGAGCATAGTAGGGAGCCAGAGGAGTTGATTTGGGCGGGGCGGTGGCCTCTGGTCTCAGGCTTTGGGTTACTTTTAATTCGGGCGGCAAAAAAAGTTTGTCAGTGCCGGTTTGGTAGGTTTCTTCATACCACTGCGCTACACTACGATGCAGTTGCCGACGCCGGTCGAATAAGAGGGATTGATAGGTGACTTCTCGGGTAATGGTATGTTTAAAGCTATAGTAAGTCAGGCCGGCTTCGGACACTTCAGCCTGAATTAACCCCAAGTGAACCAGGTCATTAAGATAAATTTTAAGTAAGGATTCTCTTATTTCTAGATATTTTTTGAGCGTGTCGCGCAAGATATTGTAGGGGAAAATTTGGCCAATGACGGCCGCTATTCGGAGAATAAGCTGTTTTTCAGGCGGCAGGCGATCAAGTCGAGCCAAAACAATATTTTGAATAGTGGCCGGTAGAGTCTGCGCCGCTCGGGCCAGATCACCGCTAATCAAGCAGCGAACTTTATCTTGCATCGTCTTAAACGTAATAAACCCGTTATCGCGCAGCGCATAAAAAATTTCCTCAGCATAAAACGGATTGCCGCCGGCCCGTTGTCGAATTAATTCGGCTACTGCTTCAGGTAGTTCATAGCGGCTTAAGCCTAATTTTCTAGAGGCAATGGTTAGGGTATCATCTGCCTCCAATGAGTCTAACCTGAGGTATTCGGTTTCATCTAATGCGCCCAGCAGGGTGGCGTTGGTGCGCATGGTCACGCCTTCCATTAAACGGGTGGCTATGATTAATAACAGAGGGGTTCGATCCTTAATAATCGACACGGCCAGTAATACCGTGAATTTCCACGACAATTCATCAAGCCAATGGGCATCCTCTAAAACAATAACCATCGGCTGCTGCGCGGTGGCTCTGGCTTTTAACAAGGTAATCATTAGCCAAATGAGTTCATCTTGTCGCTCTTTCGGTGAGAGCGTGCTAACATACGGGGATTCGGGGATATTGAGTTTAAGCAAATCGTTGAGTAAACTGGCCCGATCCACCAAGGCCGGGGTCACCTGGCTTAATTCATTCAGCACTTGCTGCTGCATCTTTAATGAGAAACCATTGAGTTGGTCTAATCTAAAATAACTATAAAAGATATCTTGCCAGACCCTTAATTTTTTATCCTGTTCGATACTTCGACCGCGCCCCATGAGCGTGATTAAGCCATAATTACGCGCCCGTCTAACGACAGCATTGACCAGTTGAGATTTACCGATACCGGCTTCACCCTCGATAATGGTTAATCGGGATTGGCCTTCTTTGACTTCCTGAAGCCTTTTGGTGAGCATGGTTAATGCTTCCTGGCGGGCCACAAGCTGATCAGTTGAGCTGGTTTGTTGGATGCGACCTAACTGCTCAAGCGGTTTGTATTCTCCCAAGGGCCGATAGATAGGCACCAGTCCCACTTTTCCCTTGATCTGAGCGGGTGGTAAATATTCAAAATTGATCTGGTTGTAAGTACTGCGATAAGTTTCGTAGTTGCAGCAGATCCGGCCCGGCCCGGCCAAACTCATCAGGCGAGCCGCCAAATTCACTGTATCGCCCATTACGGTGTATTCACGCCGGGTATCGCCGCCGACCGGTCCGGCAAATACCCGCCCCGAAGTGACTCCTACAGCCAGTCTCACTTTCTGTTTATGAGCCAGCAACTGCAAATCGAGCGCGCAGCGTACAGCTCGCTCGGGATCATCCTCATGCGCATCGGGCGGTGCTCCAAACAAAATCAGCAGTACAGTGCCTTTATCATCTACAGTAATGCGGGGCAGGCAGCCCTGAAAATGATAGATAATTTGTTGAGCGCCCCGCAAAAAGGTATGGAGTTGCTGAATGGCGTGAGGTTGCTCATAATCGAAATTTTTGATACCGGCAAACAAGACACTCATTGGTCGCAGCGTTGCCAGCCACTCGTGTAGTTCTTGATCTAGCCAGGTACGGACGGGTCGAGGAATGTAGCAGCGCAAGATTTTCTCGGTCTGCCCCAGATTATGGATCGATTCCCAGTCAAGGCTAAAGGCCGAGCGAGGCGGTAAGCTGTCGGGATAGATCACGGCCTCAGCTTCAGGGCTAAGGATGATTTCACCCTGTTTGGCCTGGCGTTCGGCCTGGGCGGTCTGGCGCAGCGGATCGCCGGCGATTATGTATTCCCACCGATCCTCAATACCGCCGATATGGGCCGAGATGATTTCGCCCGCGCCAATCCCTATTTTTAATTTCAAAGCGACCAATCCCACGCTACTTTCCAGTACGCCAAACTCCTCCATCGCCGAACGCATACTTTCTGCGGCTTGTTTGGCCCGCCGGGTAGCCATGCTCAGCGGCTCATCGATAGCGGGGTAGACCACTATCAGCGAGTCGCCGCCGAATTTGACGACGTCTCCGCCTTCTGCTTCAGCAAAGGCGATCATCCAACTAAAATAACGGTTTAATAAGCGGGTTAATTCCTCAGGGCCTTCTGAGCCACGTCGCCCTAAGGCTTCGGTCAGAGGTGTGAAGCCTGAAATGTCGGCAAAGAGAACTGCCGCCGGAAATCGGCTCGTTTGGGGTTTGTTAGGAAGTGTTGTTAAAGCGCCGTTCAAGGCTGCCCGCGTTAAACTCAGTGGCACATAAGCGGCGGCGGTGCGTAATGGGTTAGACATACAAATCCGAAGTAAAAGCTAAAGGATATAATCTAGTTTGATATAGTACAGTATATCATAGACCGGGGGGCCAAGACTACCCTATTAACAGTATTATTGTCCTGTCACTCTATTAAAAATGTTGCTGACTTATCTTGGCTGACTTATAATCGAGGCCATGTTAGTGAGCAGAACCGTCCTCTTTACCGCTATCTTGCTGATATACAGCCTGGCCGGGGTCTTATTTGCCGGTTTAACACCCTACTGGCAAGCGCCAGATGAACCGGCGCATTACAATTATATTCGTTACTTGGCTGCTGAAAAAGCGTTTCCTGAATTAGTGGCCGAATGTTACGACGAAGCCTACCTGACCGAATTGAAACAGCGCAAATTCCCCTCCGATATGCCCATCGACGGTGTTTGCTACGAGTTTCACCAGCCACCGCTCTATTATCTGCTGGCAGCGCCTATTTACTATATCAGCGGCGGCTGGCTGCTGGCGGTGCGGCTGGTGTCGGTCGCTTTGGGCGCCGGGGTGGTAATCTTGGCTTTTTTGATTGCTCAAACCCTCTTCCCCCATGATTTGGCGATAGCTTTAGGCACCATGGCGTTCGTCGCCTTTGTCCCGATGCACATTGCCATTCTGGCCTCGGTCAACAATGACGCGTTGGCGGAACTAATTTTGGCCGCTCTGCTGCTGCAACTGGTTCGCTGCCTGCTGGACAAAGACCCACTTTCGATTAAACAGAGCCTCTTGATTGGCTTGTTGCTGGGGTTAGCGCTGCTCACCAAAGTGACCATCTACATTGCTGTCCCGCTGGTGGCCGTAATGCTGGGTTTACGCGCCTGGATCGACGCCGGGGAAGCAGGTTTTGGTTATATTAGACTGATCGTCAGGGAGTTAATCAAACGTGGAGTGGTGATTTATGGGCTGGCCCTGCTGGTAGCGCTACCCTGGTTTGTTCGCAATGAGACGCTTTACGGCAATGGCGATATTTTGGGGCTGGGTCGCCACGACGCTGTTGTTCAAGGGCAGCTCCGTACGGTGGATTTGGTGGCAGAGGTCGGCGGTAAAACGTATTTAGTCAACTTTATCACAACCACATTTCGCAGCTTTTGGGGCCAGTTCGGTTGGATGGCCGTGCCGATGGACAATCGAACCTACCTCTTTTTGACGATATTGACTGTGGCGGCGCTGGCTGGCCTGATCGCCTACGCCGGAACGACTTTTATTGCGGCTACATCACCCCGGCAAAAGGCGGCTCTGGGGCTGATGGCGGCCGTTATCGTGCTCGTAGCTTTAGCCTACGGCTGGTACAATTTAACGTTTGTGCAGTTTCAAGGCCGCTATCTCTTTCCGGCCACAATTCCTCTGGGATTGTTTTTTTCATTGGGCCTGAATGAAATTGTTAAACGGCAGTGGGCCTGGGGGTTGGTCGCCGTCCTGGCGGTAAGCCTGTTCTGGATCATGGCGACAGCCGGCTACAGTGGTCATTGGGATAAATGGTCGTTGTTGATCGTTGGCCTGGCACTGCTTTTGGTGGCTAGTCGCCAACTGGCAGCCCAATACTGGCCGCAATTGACCTGGCCGCTGCTCATTATCTGCTATGCCGGCCTGGGTTTATTGGTGCTCGCCGCACCATTTTGGTTTGTTGTGCCGTATTTGTAAGTCGTTTCCTGGAAAGAAAGTGGAGCGACAAAGCTTGCTTTGTCCGTCAAAGTCATATCGAAGCAAGCTTTGATGCTCCGATACAATTTTCGCGGCACCTAGCCTATTGGTCGCTTTGCCGCTCAGTCTTTTGGGATTCGCCCCGTTCGCAGTAAATAGCCCAGCCGGTCAAATCGATACAATCGGTGGCGACCCACGAACCACAATCCCGCCAGCAGCCCGCCGACTTCCCAGCCCCATAATTCAGGCCGGCGGGTAAAGGCATACCAATAAGCCAATTTGATATCTTGCTGCTCGCTGCCGGTTTTTTGCCAGACGTGAAACCGCCAACCACGGAACGGCCAATACCAGGTGTCGTGAAAAAACCACAGCCGGTCAAGTAAGGCGTGGCCGTTAAAGGCGATTAGATAGGGCCACCATGGCGGCCGTCGCCACACGGCCCAAACCAACACCACCGCGTGAACCAGCAGCGTATGAGCAAACAACACCGCCGACTTATAACGCCGGTAGAAATAGAGCGCCGCCAGCGGCTTATCGATCAAATCCGGCCCCATTGCGGCTATGGCCAGCAGCCGGTAATCGATATTTTTTAGGGCCGGGATTTTTTCGGTCAAGGTATCCACAGCGACAAAGGTGTAAGTGACATGGCTTTGAGGAAGCATATTTCTCCTGTTGATTACATGGTCTTTGACAAAACAGCGCAAAGTATACTACAACCGGTTTAGGCCCGACAACCTGTTGTTTTTAAGCTGCGAAATCGATTTGTCAATCCTATCGAGTTGCAGTTACAATGAAAGGGGTAATTCCCAAATGGAATAAGCAATTCCAATCGACAAATTAATCCTAAGTAGACCGTAATACCCTCAATAGCTGTTTAATAGCATTGTTTTACAGAATTAACCATATTAGTGTCTAACCAAGCCACTTC
>JAGRCC010001092.1 GCA_020433785.1 Anaerolineae bacterium | reverse complement strand
ACGATCATCGACAGCTTAACCCGTATTCCTTTTTTTAGAGGTTTACCCCCTGAGGCTCTGTCGGCCATTTCAGCCAAGTTACAGCGTATTCGCCTGGAACATGGCTCGGTCGTTTTTGCCCAAGAAACTTTGGGCGACGCGATGTATTTGATTGAGTCTGGGCAGGTTAAAGTATCGGTTATTGTTGGCCCCGGCCAACCGGAGAAAGTGGTCAACTTTCTGGGACCGGGCAACTTTTTTGGCGAAATGGCGCTGCTGTTGAACCAACGCCGTTCAGCCTCGGTAACGGTTTCCATCGACGCCGATTTGTGGGTTTTGCACAAAGCCGACATGGACGAATTGCTAGTCGATTACCCGGTCATTGCGCTTCAAATTACGAAAGAGTTAAGTCGCCGCCTGACAGACGTTGTCACCGAAAATACGCGGCGACCCGGCCACACCATTAGCGCCGTTTTTGGCGACGAGGCGTGGCGCCTGGCCAACAGTATCTTTAATATTACCAAGCAGCGGGTGATTGTTCTCGACGTTACCGGCACCGATATGGCCGCCAGCGCCCAACTAGCCGACAACAACTTTGTTATCTTCGAGGCGATGGAAAATCTTTCCAGCGAGGGGTTGGGTGAAACACTGGGCATCCTGGCCGATGGTTTTGACTGGGTCTTAATCGCCTTACCAACCACCTACAGCGAAGTTAGCGCCAAAGCCGTACAATTGGCTAAGGCGACTGTTTTATTGAATACGCCAGAACAGGATTGGATCAAGGAACATTCAGATGGTCCAATTTTTTATTGTAATGGAACTCAGTCCGAAATTGATCGAACGGCCCGCAAGATTACCCATACGGTGGTTGGCCTGGCATTGTCCAGTGGCGGTGCCAGAGGCATTGCCCATATTGGAGTGTTAGAAACACTAGAAAGCGCCGGCATCCCGATCGATATGGTAGCCGGCACCAGCGCCGGATCGCTATTTGGCGGGCTGTATGCCTCAGGTAAATCAGTTGCCGAAGTGGCCGACTTTGCCAGAAATTTGATCAAACTGATCGATTTGAAGAGCGGCTTGTGGGACCCTAAATTTAGCCTGCCCTGGAGCGGCTTAATCAAAGGCAAAGCCACGGTCAAATATCTGGCCCGGCAGTTCAACGACGCCACCTTTGCCGATACCAAAATCCCCTTTTACGTCGTCGCCGCCGATGTTATTTCCGGCGAAGAAATTGTTTTTGACAGTGGCCCTATCGCTGAGGCCGTCAGAGCCAGCATCGGGATGATCGGTATTTTTTCACCGTACCAACTTAACGGTCACCACCTCATCGATGGGGGCGCTGTCAATCCGGTGCCGGCCAGCGTACTGGCCGAAAAAGGGGCCAATATCATCATCGCCTCCAGTGTGATCCCATCCTTGGAAGCGGAGCGGGCCAGAGGACAGCAAGCCGCTCATCGCCGCCAGAAGCCTAATTTTCTGGGGGTGTTGAGCAATATGATGTCGATTATGGAACGGGAAATTGTCAAAACTCGCATGACAGAGGTCGACGTTTTGATCAAGCCGAAGGTCGAAGTGTTTTCGGCAATGAATTACGATAAAGCTGACGAGTTTCTGCAAATAGGTCGAGAGGCGACTGAAGAAGCCCTACCTGTGCTGAAAAAGCTACTTAATAATTAGACATTTTATCTAGACTGGGTTAGGCTTACTTATTATTGCAAGAAGCTTTCTATTGAGTTCTGTGGTGCAACCAAGCCATCAGGCAGTCTAACCTTGAGCGAGTCGATCCCATCAAAAAAAGAGCTTGAAACCAAGCTCAGCGCCCTTGAGGCCGAACTCAAGCAGGCGCAGAAACGTATCAGAATTCTGAATATTATCAGCGAAGTTGATCGATCTCTTACGCTGGAATTGAACCTTGATCCACTGCTCCATAAAATCTTGGCCGGAGCGGTCAAGGTAACCGATGCCTCAGCCGGATCACTGCTGCTTTTGGATGAGCTCACCGATGAATTGGTCTTCGCGGTGGTTGAAGGCGGCGGCGGCGAGAGTTTGCAAGGCACGCGCATTGCTTCTGATAAGGGGATTGCCGGCTGGGTCGCCACTAATCGACAACCGCTCATTGTCGATGACGTGAATAAAGACAATCGATATTATCATAGTATTGCCGCCAATTTTGATATTCGATTAACATCGCTGATATGTGTGCCAATGATTTCACGCACCAAACTTATCGGCGTGCTGCAAGTGATGCAAAATACACCGGGGCGATATTTCGGCCCGGTTGAACAGGAACTGCTCAACTCGTTTGCCAGTAAGGCCGCCATCAGTATTGAGAACGCTCGTTTATATAAGAGTCTGAAAGAAGAGCGGGACAAGCTGGTTATTGTTGAAGATGAAATCCGTAAGCGGCTAGCCAGAGATCTGCATGACGGGCCAACCCAATTTGTTGCGGCGATTATTATGAATATGGAATTCATTAAAGAGGTAATCGAACGCTCACCTGAATATGCTCCCGATGAAGTGGATAAGACGCTGATTCTGGCCCGAAAAACGCTCAAACAACTGCGGACGCTGTTGTTCAATTTACGACCCATCACCTTAGAGACGCAGGGACTCATTCCTGCGCTCGAAGTTTATACCGAACGGCTGCAAGAAACGGACAAACTCAAGGTCAATCTGAGCGTTAAGCAAGAGGTTGATCGACTCTCAAGCCGGGCTGAAATCGCTATTTTTGCAGTTATTCAAGAAGCTGTCAACAACGCGAAAAAGTACGCGCGCAACGCTCGAATTGAAATCGTACTACAACCTGATAAAAAAGAGGATCTGTTGACAGTAGCCATTAAAGATAATGGCCAGGGATTTGATGTTCAAGCAGTTCGCCAACGGTATGACAAGCGAGGTAGTTTGGGCATGATTAACATGCAAGAACGAATTGAGGCCATCAATGGCCATCTTAAAATTCAATCTGAAATTGGAAAAGGTACCGAGGTAATCTTTACCCTGCCCATCCGTGAAAATCTACTAGAGAATTTGAAAGAAACATGACACTCGTAAATACAGAAATTGCACTTTCCTTCTTTTTGCAACTCCTTCTCGGTCACGTTGTTGGTGACTTTGTATTACAGCCTTATTGGTTGGTTTTGGCTAAACGAAAGGGGTGGATGGGCTTATCCATCCATGTGGCAGTGGTGACTTTTATTACCGCTATTTTGGTCTGGGGAACCATTCCCAACTGGTGGGTTTGGATGATAGTCCTGTTTATTGGGCACCTTTTTATCGACCAGTTTAGAACCTTTGTGTTTACCGATAATACTAAAGGTAAGGGGTTGCTCCTTCTGTTCTTAGACCAGTTGGCCCACGTGATCTTAATCGCCTTAATCGCTTGGGCAGCTACGGGTTGGACGCCCAGCACTTTGACCTTGCTGCCCACCTTGGATGCCCCTAACCAATACCGGCTGATGGCTTATTTGATTGGGCTGTCGGCGCTTATCAGCACTGCCCCAGTTTTAGAAGCCGAAATTACGGTCGCTGTTTGGGCGGCTCAAGGTCAGGAAATCAACCAAACCTTAAGAATCGACACCTCTGACAGAGTCTTGGGCAGCATCGAACGCATCACCGCTATGCTCTTAATTTTGGCCGGATTTGGCTTGATCGCCCCGTTTGTCTTTCTGCCGCGCCTGCTGCTGATGATCTACCAGGGTCAGGCTCGTGAGAATCGAACAGCCGTCACCACCAAAGTGATCACCAGTTTCGCCAGTGCAGTCATTGTTAGCTTGCTTCTGATTAATGTTCCGGCGCCTATTTTTCTCTTATAAAAATGGATTAAATGACTCTATAACTGCGCATCGTTGCCTAAAATAGCATTAAAAATGGCTTGCAGTTCTTCCTCAGAGTAAAAGTGGATCGTCAATTTCCCCGTCTCTTCTTCAGCGCGAGACAGTTCAACTCGGGTACCAAGTCTGGATTCAAATTTTTCCAGCATGGCTTTATCATGGGGGGTTAGCGGGGGACGTTTAGGTTTAGACGGTTCATCGCCGCTGAGCATTTGTTTGACCAACGCTTCCGTCTGGCGAACCGTTAAGCTTTTTTCGATGATGGTGGCCAAAGCTCTCAATTGGTCGCGGTCACTCTTGAGGCTGAGTAACGCGCGAGCGTGACCTTCGGTAATAGCGCCGGAGGCCAAAGCCGCCTTGGTTTCATCGTTCAAATTCAACAAACGGACGGTATTAGCTACCGCCGTTCGGCTCTTGCTGACTCGTTCGGCCACGGCTTCCTGGGTAAGACCAAACTCCTCCATAAGTTGGGCGTAAGCCCGCGCCTCTTCCAGAGGATTTAAATCAGCTCGCTGAATATTTTCAACTAAGGCCAACTCCAGCATCTGCTGCGGGGTAGTTTCTTTGACAATCACAGGCACGGTTTCTAAACCGGCCAGTTGACTGGCCCGCCAACGCCGCTCTCCGGCAATTAGTTGATAGCTCAGGCCCACTTGGGTCACAATCAACGGTTGAATCAGGCCATGCTCGGTAATGGAGTCGGCCAGTTCCCGGAGTTGGATTTCATCGAACTCCTGGCGAGGCTGGTGCGGATTGGGCGCAATTTGATCGACCGGAATCTCTAACGCACCGGTCGGCAGCTCGGCATCTGAGTCATCTGACTGGGGGATTAAGGCGCTTAACCCTTTACCCAGCCCTCGCCTTTTAGTCATAACTTCTCGTTCCTTTTAAGCCCTAACCAACTGGCGGCGGACTCGACTTAATAATT
>JAGRCC010001091.1 GCA_020433785.1 Anaerolineae bacterium | reverse complement strand
TTTCCAACAGAAACAACCCATCGAGTACACTCGACGCCTTGTTTCTCGCGCACACAAGGCGTCGAGTAATGCCAACGACTTGCTTATGACGGATTTAGCGACCAGCGCAGTGATGATGCTTTGTATTTATTGGAACCCACCTCTCCGGCCAGATAACCGCCTTATATTTCTATGAGTTACGGAGTTCAAAAGGTGACAGTCACTTTGGCGTTTAAATCGACCTATTTGGGCTAAACGGACCTTCATTTTCGGCCAAAAGTGACTGTCACCGGGTTCGTTTCACCCAACTGCGTAAGTCCTAATTTCAATAAACCTAAAAGGTTTTTAGAAACCTGATAGGTTTTAAATTCTCCCTATTGAAAAAGTTCGCTGATTATGTTAGGATGGAGATAGTTCTATTGATTATGTCTTGCTGCACGGGCCGGACGCATCGCGGGGATGGCGAACCGGCCTGGATCGGGCTATAGGAGAAAATCGGAGGGTACAATGTCCAAACTATTCCATCATGAAAATCTATTAACAACCATTGGCAAAGCGATCGCCTGTGCCAGCTTACTGATGATCATCGTGGCTCTGTGGGGTTATGCTGACGCCGACGCTCAAGGCGGGGGAGTCGACGTGATCAGAAACGGCAGCTTCGAGGAGCGCCGCGATCCGTCGAACGGCGTGGCCGAAGATTGGGAGCCGTACAGCAACGGCCAAGCCGAATTCGGCTGGTATGATGAGCAGTGGCCGGAAGCGGTGCGCATGGGCAACTATTCGCAGCTTCTGGAAATCGATGACGTCTACACCAGCGCCACCGATCGGGTCATCGCCATCTACCAAACCGTGGACGTGGCCACCAATGCCGACTACGAATTGACGTTGTATGCCATTATGCGCACTGATGCCCGCATAGAGGATCGCAACCATTTTGAATACGAAATGCAGTGGGGCGTCGATCCGTTTGGCGAAGGCAACATCGAAAACGTGCAGCAGTGGGTGGTCATGCCGCTAACCGAGCAGTTACGCATCGGGTCCAACGGCGAGTATCCCGACAACGAGCCGCTTATGTTCGAGATGATCACCGGCACCATTCGCACCGGGGCCGACAACAGCCGCATTAGCCTCTTCATCCGGGGCGTCAAAAAATTCGCCACCAATGCCGAAGTCAATTTCAACATTGATGACGTTTCCCTGGTCGGTCCGGCTCCCGGCTCGACCATCAGCAACATCCCGCAAGCCGCGCCGCCCGATGAAGATAGTCCGCTGCCCGTTACCGGCCTAACTACCGAAGCCCGCACATCGGTCCCGACGCTTTTATTCGGCGGTCTGGTCTTACTGATGCTCGGTGGCGTCGCTACCGTAAAAATGCTTCGTCGAGAGTAGAGGAATTTAGAGATTGGAGATAAGGAGATTAGGTTAGCCTAATCGCCTTATTTCCTTATCTCCCCATCTCCATAAACGCGAAGTTGTTTACGGATGGTTCCTTAGATTTTCTCTACGCCTCTTTCGCCGCCAGAACCGCTTTAATTTGCTGAATATGCTCTCGTTCGTATTCCAGCATGCGCCGTATGACTTTACGCGGCGTCCATTTCTCACCATCGTACAGCGTAATCCTAGACCAATCCGACTCATTGAGGGCGCGGAGGCGTTCCAAGGCCACCCCCCGAGCTGCCGCCAGCCGGAACAGCGCCGCCTCCGGCCATTGGCGTAGGCGATCCGTAAACCACAAATCGGCTTCGGCGATGTCATACAGTATATCGTGAATCGAGCGCGATCCGTCTTCGGACTGCCATTGCAACGTCTCTTCCGGTAGATCTTTAACCAGATCAACCAACTCCTGCCGCGAGAGCGACATCCAGCGCAGCAGCATATCCATCTCATCCACGCCAATCGCGCTGAAATCGGTGTGGAAGGTTGTCGTCTCGGTTTCCTGAAATTCCAGGCGCAGGCCGCTGCCCACCCGAGGCACCGGCTCGCCGGCCTCACGTAACAGCCGGCAGTACGCTTCCACCGCCTGCCGAATATTCTCCTTCGCCTCCGCAATCGTCTTGCCTCTAG
>JAGRCC010001090.1:3894-9452 GCA_020433785.1 Anaerolineae bacterium | reverse complement strand
CGGGCCAAGCATCAACATCAACTTCAGGCGATCACCCCAAGCATGGGGTTGCACTTTCGGTTGGTTGGCCGGAAGTTTGGCCACTCGAATGTCTTGTCCGAATAGCAAACAGCGTCTCCTTGTGCGGCAGGATTACAGGGTTGCAGAGTTACAAGGTTGCGTGGTTCAGGGTCGCAGGGTTATCAAATGTAGATCTATCGGGTGCCATTTTACCGGTAATGGGGCGGGCTGCAACCTGCGGTCTTGACTTTACCGCTGCAATACGTTTTCTTCCCACCCCTTTTCCATTGGTAACCGCCAAGTGGCCGGCAGTTCGGATAAGCGGTTTTTATCGAGCGCATCGTTGGGCAGGGTGGCCGCGCCGCGAGGCAGGGCGTTGAATTTGTCTTGCCAAGCCTGGCTGAGGCGCGAAACTTCGATGGCCGGGAAATCGCCCCAGTTGGCTACATCGGCTTTGCTGTATTGGGCGTCCGGTGACAGTAGGAAGTTAGCCAGCACCATCGCCGCGGCTTTGTGGGCCGAATTGGCCGGAATGGTAACGTAGTGAGTGTTGGCCACTGTGCCGGAGTCAAAGACAAAGGTGCGGGTGGTTTCCGGGAAGCGGCCGGCGGCGACCATACTGGAGGCTTCAGCCGGGTTAAAAGCCATATCAAAATAGACCTCACTGTTGGCAAATAAATCTTGTTGGCGGGCATGGCTTTCGGGATAAGTTTGGCCTTCGCGCCACAGATAGGGCTCGATGTCGTTAAGTACATCCCAGCAAGGGGAAAATGTCTCGGCGAAACGTTGTTCATCAAATTCGAGGGGAAACGATGGGGAGTCGCCGGCCGCGTGGTAACAGATATGGGTAATGAAAGCAGTGCCGGTAAAGTCGGGTGGGGCCGGATAGGTAAATTTGCCGGGGTTGGTCTTAATCCAGGCGATCAGGCCATCGATGGTGGTGGGCGGCTCCGGCAGTTTAGCACTGTCATAGGCGATGACCATGCGAGCTTTGCCCCAGGGCGACTCGTAAAAGTCAACCGGTAAGCCCAGATCGGTGCTAACGCTGGGGTCATCCCAATTCACGTAGCTGCTGTTCGGCAAAAATTGGGCGAACGGCCCGTAGAGCAGATCGGCCTGGCGCAGCGTATGGAAATTCTCGCCGTTGATCCAGATCATATCGACCACCCCGTCTGTTTCGACCCCGGCTTCGACTTCACCTAAAACTTGGTTAACCGCTTCCACGGTATCGACGAGCGGCACCTGGTTAAGGGTGATATCGTACTGCGCTTTGAGCGCATCAGCCACAAAACCGTTGATCCAGTTGTTAATATTATCCTGGCCGCCCCACATATACCAGTTGACGGTTTGGCCGTGCGCATCGGCCACAATATCAGCCCAGGCTTTACCTTCGTAGCCGGGCGGCGGTTCGGCGCCCGGCGGGGCGGTCTCCTCGACGGCCGTCATTTGGCTGTTAGCGGCCGGTTCATTTTTTGTTTGGGTTTGGGCGGCGCTGGAACCGGCCGGAGCGCATTGTACCAAAAATGGCAGTAGGCCAACCAAAATGACTAACCAACCAAAATTAATGTTTAATCTTTTCCTCATGTCACCTTCTCCTCTGAAAATAGCGATCTGGAGCGTCAAAGTTTACTTTGACCCCAACGTGGGTGACAAAGCAAGCTTTGTCGCTCCAATAAATTTTCATTCTCGCTGTCGTCCTGTAAGGACTGTTTGACTCCCTTGCCCATAAAGGCTCGTAGTAATCGCTTTGGCGATAACGTAGCCCTGAAGGGCTTACTACGAACTAAAGCACGATTTTTATTGTCGTAGCAAATCAGCCAGGTTGGGTTGAATAGGGTCATTCGCCTGAGGCATTATCGTAGCTTTATGCAGTATTGCCACCGAATTATTACAGAACCCTTACGATGCTCCTACCAAGCACCGAGAAAAACCCGGCATCGACGCCTATTTTAGGTAGACGCTTACAGCTAGTTAAAACAGCCTCTTACTTACTATTCTAATGGGGTTTTGGGATGGAACGGTAAGCCAGATTACATTGGCCCGTCATTCCGGTTGACTTACACGTGAGAGGGTCAGGCTAGCACAAGCCTAGATAATGTTTTAGATTTCGTCAAACCAAACCTGGGCCAGACCGGTTTCGGCCAGCACCGCTTGATTGGCCAGCAAATCATCCGGCGACCCGGCAAAGGCCGCTCGACCGCCGGCCATGACCACCACATAAGTGGCCCACCGGCGCACAACATTGAGGTCGTGCGTGGCCAGCACGATGGTTTTGCCGCGCTGGTGCAGCCGCTTGAAAATATCGAAGATACGCCGCCGGCCCCAGGGATCGAGATTGGCCATCAGTTCATCGCTGATGAGGATATCGGGATCCATGGCCAGCACGCCGGCCAGCGCCACGCGCGCCTTTTCCCCACCGCTGAGGGCGTGGGTCGGCCGTTCCAACATCTCGACCACCTCGCATAATTCGGCCGCCATCTGTACCCGGCGGCGGACTTCCGATTCGGTTAACCCCAAATTAAAAGGGCCAAAACTGATGTCTTGGGCTACACTGGCGCTAAACAACTGCTCATCGGCATTTTGGAAAACCACGCCCACATGCTGCCGCAACACCTTAAGCGACTTCCGGTCGTAAGCCAGCGGCCGGCCGCCAAAGCGCACTTCGCCGGCGTCCGGCCGGTACAGCCCATTGCAATGTAAGAACAGGGTCGATTTACCGGCCCCATTGCGGCCGATCAGGGCGATATTTTCGCCGCCGGGAAAGGTAACCGTTAACCCATCCAAGGCGAAGCGATCCTGGCCCGGATAGCGGTAGTAGACATCGGCGAATTCAAGCAAGGCCATTATAACACCAGCCAGGCGGCAGCCAGGCTAAGGATCGCAGCCGCACTCATCGCCAACAATTTGTCACTGCGGTAATAGGTCGTCGACAACACTTGCAGATGACCGCCCTCATACCCCCGGGCATCGAGCGCCGTTTGCAATCGCTGGCTGCGCTGGAAGGCCTCGATGAACAGCCGGCTGCCCAGTAGCCCCGCGCTCGACATTCCCCGCCAATAGGAGCTGTAACCCAGCCGGCTGTCCTGAGCAACGTACATGCGATTGAGACTTTCCATCAATACAAAGATAAAACGGTACATCACGGTCATTAGATCGATAAGAATGGGCGAAAACCGCAGCCGGCGCAGCAGCTCGACCAGATCGACCAGCGGTGTGGTCAAAGCCAGGAAGTTCATCGCCGACGCCGCTCCCAGCGCGCGAAGCACCAGATTAACCGCTTTAAAGATATCGTCCGGGGTAGACGATATCCACACCGGGCCGAGCGGCAGCAGCCATGCCTCCGGATTGGCCGGAACGCTAAGGCTAACGCTGAGCGCTACTGCTACTGTAGCTAAGGCCAGAAAGAAGAGTTCAGCCAGCAATACCCGGCCAAAAACAAACACCGGCAGTCCGGCCTGCCATACCGCCAACCCCCACATCCAGGCCACCGCCAGCAAACTCACCGCCGGATGGTTAAACACCAAACACAACCCCAGGACAATTATGGCCAGCCCAGCTTTTTGGGCCGGGTCCACCGCCCGAATTTTATTGCTGTAAGCATAGCAGTCGATGATATGCAAAGATGAGTTCCCCTGCTAATATAATTGGAGCGACGAAGCTTGCTTTGTCATTCACCTTAAGTCAAAGTAAACTTTGACGCTCCAGAAATCAATGGTTCAACACCAACCGTCCAACACGTTCTTCATTAACTATCCGGTGATGATTGTTGGGCCGATTTCCGCCCCCGCAAATAACCAAACAGATAGCCGATGAGAATGCCGCCGACCGTGGCCTGGAGCGCAAACAGCATGCTTTCTGTCTCGCCGCCCGGGGGCGCCCAAAAGTTAGTGATCCATTCCGAGTTATAGTCGGGGGCGATGACAGTAATCGCCTCGGCACCGGCATTATCTGATCCGCCAAACTGGCTGTCTCCAACAACGAATAGGGGGATAGCCATTAGCAAAACAATCGCGACGACACCCAAAATAATGAGGCCCGCACCGAGCCGTTTAGGTTGGTTTTGGACTTGTGAACCCATCATTACGCCTCCTGTAAACCTAAAGATTGCATTTCCGTAGTCGCGGATGTTTGGAGGGCATTAAAGATCAAGACGGTCAGAATGCCCTCGGCAATGGCTAGTGGAATTTGAGTTAAAGCAAAGATACTGGCGAAGGTCAACCACGAACCCATAAAGCCACTCACCGGGTCCGGAAACGCCAGCGCCAGTTGCGTGGTAGTGATGACGTAGGTCGCTAAATCGGCCACGAATGCCGTTAGAAAAACGTTCAGATAGGCTGGTACTTTACCCCGCAACAGCCGCCACACCCCATAGGCAATCAATGGCCCGCCGATGGCCATGCTCATGGCATTCGCGCCCAGAGTCGAAATGCCGCCGTGGGCGACTAGCAACGCTTGGAAGATTAAGGCAATCGTACCCAAGATGCCCACAATAAACGGGCCAAAAAGAATGGTGCCTAAACCGGTGCCGGTGGGATGGCTGCTGGAGCCGGTCACACTGGGAATTTTCAAGGCGCTCAGGACAAAGATAAAGCCGCCGGCCAGCCCCAACAACAACCGCTGTTCCGGCTTCTCGGTCAGTAATCGCTTAACTTTGATGAAGCCGATAATCCAAAACGGCAGCGCCACCAGCCACCAAAAAACAGCCCAGCCGAAGGGCAGAAATCCTTCCATGATATGCATACTCGGCGGAGCCGCGACCGGATAGGCCCAGGCTAAGCGAACCCCTGCCAGCAGAGGCAGCGCCAGCATCATACTCCAGCGTAGTCGTTTATTAAATGTCATCTTAACCTCGCCCTCTTTGTTACCTACCCAATACAAACAAAAACCCGACCTTGTGAGTGAAGGTCGGGTGCAAACGACGAAACTTTTCTGTCGTACTACCTGCTTCCACGTCCTTCCCACGAGGCGATGCAAAGCTAAAGTGAGGCGGGCGACCTGGCTTGGTTGAGAATGGAGGTCGATGGTTGGAGATGGGCAGACCGCTCAAAAGTACCCAATCTCATCATCTCGAACGCTCCATCCCACACCTTACAGTTGCGGGACAGCGCCGGACTTGCACCGGCTTCGCCGTTACCGCCCGCGCCATCCGGGGCCGCGGGCACCTTCACTAAGGTATGATATTATCTGCGCATTATATCGACAGTGGGCGAGATAAGCAAATATAGATCGGAATCGAATGGTTGGTTTCGCCCTGCTTTAAACCCCCAACCGATTCCGGCGCAAAAGCTCGTCGGCCGTCTGGATCGTACTCACCTGATGGTTTGGCAGCGGTAAAATCCGTTCGTGGAGGGTGTCGATGATCCATTCTTTCTGCGGGAAAAACGCGTCCTCCAACTCAGCCGGCGGCGTGATCCAGTTGCGCGCCCCGACAACCGCCACCGGCCCATCCAGGTCATCGAAGGCGATTTGGCTGATGTTGGAGGCCATCGTGTGCAGGAACGAGCCGCGCTCGCAGGCATCGGAGGCCAGCACGATCTTGCCCGTTTTTTTGACCGACG
>JAGRCC010001090.1:0-3855 GCA_020433785.1 Anaerolineae bacterium | reverse complement strand
ACCTCGCAGGAGAGGCCGTATTTTTCGGCCAACTCATCGGCCGCGGCCAGCGCCCGGTACAGCGTCGCGCCGATGGTGACCAGGGTCACATCCTGTCCGCTGCGGCGCACCACCGGCTCACCCAGCGGCACTTCATAGTAATCAACCGGCACCCCGCCTTCGACCACCGTTTCCGGTTCAGAGTAGAGCCGCTGGCTTTCGAAGAAGACGACCGGATCGGTGCCTCGCAGGGCCAGATTGAGCATGCCTTTGGCATCGTATGGGGTGGCCGGGAACATCACTTGCAGGCCCGGAATATGGGCCACCAGCGAGGTCCAATCTTGCGAATGCTGCGCCCCATACTTAGCGCCAACCGACACCCGCAGCACCAACGGCATCGACAGTATGTTGGCCGACATGGCTTGCCATTTGGCCATCTGGTTAAAAATCTCATCCCCGGCCCGGCCCATAAAATCGCTGTACATCAACTCGGCCACCACCCGACCACCGCTGAGAGCATAACCGACCGCCGTCCCGACAATAGCCCCTTCAGAGATGGACGTATTAAACAGGCGGTGGTACGGCAGCGCCTCGGTCAGGCCGCGATAGACGCCAAACGCGCCGCCCCAATCGCGATTCTCCTCGCCATATGCCACCATCGTCGGGTCCGCATAAAAGCGGTGGATCATCGCTTCAAAGAGGGCCTCAGCGTAGGTTAACGTGCGCAGTTTGGGCAGAGGCTGGCCGTTAGGATCAAGCCCAAAACGATGTTTGGCAAAAGTGACGTTCAAACGGGTCTGCTCTTGGGGCAGCAGCACCGTCGGCTCACCCTCAGCCATGCGATCTTTGAACGTGTTGGCAAACATCATCCGGCCGATAGCCTCGCCCCGGCCGTCGACGCGAGGCGATATCTCCAGCGAACTGGCTGCTTGCAAAACGGTCACCATCCGCTCGACCGCTTTAGCCTGAATGGCCTCTAACGCCCGGGCCGAGGCGTGACCGTTCTCTTCGAGATAGGTTTTGAACGTCACCAGCGAGTCGTGTCGGCTCCAAGCATCGATTTCGTCCCGGTCGCGATAGGCCGAGGCGTCGGACGGCGAGTGGCCGGAGAAGCGATAGGTGATCGTATCCAACAAGACCGGGCCGCGCCCCGCCTCCAGAATTTTGCGCTTGCGGGCGATGGCGTCGGCCACGGCCAGCGGGTTCAGGCCGTCGATCCGTTCGGCGTGCATGGCTTCAGGGTTAACCCCCAATCCGATCCGGGCCAGCACGCCAAAACCCATGGTTTCGCCTTGCGGCTGCCCGCCCATCCCATAAAAATTATCGACAAAGTTGAACAGAATGGGCGGATTGCCGCCGATCTCTTTCGGCCACAAGGTGCGGTACTGATCCATCGCCGCGACCATCATCGCTTCCCAAACCGGCCCGCAGCCGGTTGAGGCGTCGCCGATGTTGGCGATGACGATGCCGGGCCGGCGGTTGATCCGCTTGAACAGCGCCGAACCGACAGCGATATCGGCCGAGCCGCCGACGATGGCGTTGTTGGGCATCACCCCAAACGGGGCGAAGAAGGCGTGCATCGAGCCGCCCATACCTCTGTTGAAGCCGTTTTCGCGGCCAAAGATTTCGGCCAGGGTGCCGTACAGCACGTAATCGACGGCCAGGTCCTTGACCGTCCCCCCGGCAAATTTTTCAACGACCCGCAGCGGCGCGCCGTCTAGATAGTGCGCCATTGTGTGGGTCAGCGCCTCGTCGCTCAACTGCGCGATGGCCGAGAAGCTTTTGGCCAAGATTTCGCCGTGGCTGCGGTGGGAGCCAAAGATAAAGTCGTCGGACGTCAGGTGGTAAGCCTGGCCGACCGCCGCCGCTTCCTGCCCAATCGACAGGTGGGCCGGGCCGCGATGGTTGTACTCGATACCCTGATACGCCCCCTCTTTCTTGAGTCGATCCAGGGCCGTTTCGAATTCGCGAATGTAAACCATATCCCGATACATGCGTACCAGGGTGGTGGGGCCGTAAATCTCAGCTTCTCGCTTGGGATCGGAGACGTAGGCGTTGATCGGCAGGCGGGGACTTTCGATAAACGAGGTTTGACGGGCCTCGGCGGGGTCGATTTTGATGAGTTTTGTCATGCGATTGCTGCTCCTGGTTGGGCTATAAAGCCAGTAATAGTTCAAAGTCGGCCAATCCCTGACACACGGCCTGCAAAAAGCGCGCAGCCGGCGCGCCATCGACAACCTGATGGTTGAAGGTCAGAGACAGCCCCAGATGGGGAACGAATTCCACCCCGCCGTCGCGTTCAACGGGCTTGAGGTTGATGTTGCACACGCCCAAAACCGCCACCTGAGGTGGGTTCAGCACCGGGGTAAAGCTTTCGACGCCCAAGCCGCCCAGATTGGTCACAGTAAAGGTGCCGCCGTTCAACTCAGCCGCGGCAATCGTCCCCTTCCGGCAGGCCGCGGCCAGGCGTTTGCTCTCCGCCGCGATCTGGCTTAGGCTGAGAGTGTGCGCATTGCGGATGACCGGCACGATCAAGCCTCGGGGCGTATCGACTGCCATGGCCAGGTGAACATTTTTATACTGAGCCAGGGTGTTGTCGCTGAACAGCGCGTTCAACTGGGGATGCTGTCGCAGCACTCGCGACACGGCAAATAGAACGAGATCGGTGACGGTCATCGTTGGGAGGTCCAACGCCTCCGCGCTGTGTTTAAGTCGCTGGCGGTAGGCTTGCAAGCGGCGGGCGTCGGCGGACGCGTGCAGCGTCAGCTGCGCCGTGGTTTGCAACGAGGCCAGCATGCGGTCGGCAATGAGTTTACGCATGCCCTTCACCGGCGTCACCTCGACTTCATCAGCCGGCGCGCCGGTCGGGACGGAGGTGGCGGGAAGGGTCGGGGCTTGAGGCGCAGTCTGGGCCGGCCTATCGACCACGCGGGCGGTCAGCACGGCCTGAACATCGCGCTCCATCACCCGCCCGCCGGGACCGCTGCCCTGAACCCCGGCCAGATCGACACCTTTCGTATCGGCCAACCGTCTGGCTCGGGGCGAGATTTTGAGGTGAGGGACCGGCTGAGTCGAGACGTTTGACTCGGCTGGGGGCAGAGGTTGGTCGGGAGTAGCCGACAAGGTTGGCGGTCCAACGTCGTGCTCGGTCGTGCCGTTGGGACGGAACGGCGTCACGTCCTCGCCCGGCCGGCCGATAACGGCGATGTTAGTCAAAACCGGTACTTCATCGCCTGCCCGGAAAAACAGGTCCAATACCGTGCCCGACGCAGGCGCTTCCACCTCCATCATTGCTTTATCTGTTTCGATTTCACACAGGATGTCACCGGCGGTGACGGTATCGCCCTTTTCTTTCTTCCAAGCGGAAATTAGGCAGCTTTCGACGGTGTTTCCCTGCCGGGGCATAACAACAACAGTGGCCATTAGTGGTTACCTCTCATGACGTAGTGTAAGGATTGATGATGATCATAGGTAAGGCATCAGCTATCAGCGGTCAGCCGTCAGGTTTATGACTAAAGATAACTTTTGGTATTATAATGGGTTCTATAACTCAAAAGTTTGGTAAAAAAACTCATAGCCGCAGACTGACTGCTAATAGACCCAGGCTATTATGACTCATCCGGGCAAAATTTACAAGGTGTTATTGGGTTCTAGCCTTAACAAATGATAAGGTGTGATTGGAGTTTATGGTGTTTATAGAGTTTATGGAGTTCTAAGGTCAAATAGGCTAACTGTTTCACGCGGTGCGGAGGGACGTCCGGCACACAAGGGGCCCTTTCTCGCTGTAAGAAGACACCTTTTGAGCTCAACACGTCTTTTCCGGCAAAAGCTGAAGTTTGACCGCAGGAATAAAAATGTCGTGGAGCGACAAAGCTG
>JAGRCC010001089.1:1021-5119 GCA_020433785.1 Anaerolineae bacterium | reverse complement strand
GGCCCAGATTGCCTAACCAGGCCCCTTCACTCCCCCGGTCCCTGATTTCCCGGCACGCTTTTAAGGCTTGCTGATTGATTTCTAATCTGTCAAACCAGTACCCTTGCAAATCGAAATATTCATCGATTGCCCCAGCTAAGTCGATAATCTGAGACCAAGCTTGGCGCTCCTCACAAATTATTGCCAGGGCAATATAATGGATATATTGAAAAGCGAACCAGTCAAACTTGTGGCTCTCTTCCTGGCCGGTAAGACCAATGTAAGCAGCGACCAACCGCTCAATCTTATCATCTGCAGCAGGAAGCTTCTCATAAACGTAGTGATAAACCAAAACGTGACTCAACTGATACCAACCTTCAACCCGGTCTAACAAGCCATAATTGACCAATTCATCCCAAGCTCGACGCATCTGCTCCGGCTGTAGATCTAAACTAAACGCGACAACCGTGTCTGGAAACCAGTGCAAAGCCAGTGCCCCGGTTAGGCTCAAAATATCGTGGCCTGTGTCACTCACCTGGGCCAGGCTGCGTTCCAGTAGAATAGGTACGCTATCGCGCTGTCGTTCTCCGTGGTGTAGGGCCTTCAGTGGCGTGTCCTGAAGCTGGTCGCGAAAATCAGCCATCGTGCGGCCTTCACCCCCGCTTTTTAGATAGCCGCCCGCTAGCCGGATGGCCAGAGGTAGACCGCCCACCAGATCAACAATTTCAGCGGCAACGTCAGGTTCTTTACCGGCAGCACCGGCCCATTCGTCCAGCAACGCCACGCCTTCGTCACCCGGCAGCGCCGCCAGATTACGCCATTCTGCGCCTACTTTGGTAGCGTCGCTCTTACGGCGGCTGGTCAGCAGCACGCCGCAGCTTCCGGCAATATCTAGAATTTGGCGAAGATCGCCGTCCGCATTTTCTGTACCGTCCAAAAGCAGCAACACGCGTCGTCCAGAAAGGGCGTTCTGGGCGGCGTCTTGTGGATTAGCAAAGTCGATTTCGTTATCAAAGCGTTTAGCTATCTTTCCCAGGGCCATCTCCACCTTGGGATTTGCATAAAAATCGAGCCAGATCAATCCGTCGGGAAAACGCGGTGATGGTCCCTCATGGGGAAACAGCCGCCAAATTGTCTCGGCCGCCAGATAGGATTTACCCATCCCACCCAACCCAATTAGGGCTACCACCCGGCCCGGCTGTAAAGCCTTATCCAACCAGGTCAACTGATCTTCCCGGCCAATAAGGTTCTCAGGACGGCGCGGTCGATCCAAAGGCGGACGACGTAACAGTTGAGTGGGAAACAATTCCCGCTTCTCGGCTTCGCTCAGCGGCTCCCAATCCCACAGTTTGACCATGACATAGTCCCAAATCTCGAAAAAGGTATCAGGGTCGGCGTCGAGCAGCAGACCGCGCCGCATGTATTTTTTCCACTGCTCACGCCTGGTCTCGGGAGGCTTGTTCCTGGGGGGCCTGTCCTTCTTTCCCTCCCACGAACCAACGGTGTCATATCGCACCCGGCCAAAAAAAATATTAGCCACATCTCTCTGGCTTAACTTCATTTCCTTACGCAGTTCTACCAGCTTTTCCAGATATTCGATCGGTTCTTTCTGGGACATCTTATTTTCTCCATGCCAAAATTGTCAATGACAGACAGTCATCGGATGCCTTGATTAACTGCCAAAGAACGCCATACCGGAAATTTTTGCCAAATTAACGGAAATAGGGGCTAGGCAATCCGGTATCTTTTTTGAGATGATATGACCATCCGGATTTAATTGGCCTTTCAAAATCAACCCTGTCTGATGCCGGCATCGACACACTAAGTCAGAAGGATTTTTACACATGAAATATCTGTTAATGGCTGTGATTGACGTGTTGAATGCTGTGATTGATGTCGTATTTAGAGCCGCGTTAGCTCTTCTCACCGCCGAAAACTACCTGATCGTTCATTTTAAGGCTGCCATTGTCGTGATGTTCGTTGTGGTTGATTTCGCATGTCGAGTTGTGATCGCTCTCGCCGCCGCAGAAATCTACCTAATCGTTCATCCGTTTAAGGTTGTGATTGTCGTGGTGGTTGCCGGGATTGATGTCGTAGTTGGGGCTATGTTTGCCCTCTTCACTACGGGAACCGTATCAATGGTATATCTGTTCATAGCTGTGATTGTCGCGGTGCTCATGGTGGTCGCTTTGATTGACGTAGTGTTGAACGCGCTGTTTTCTCTGCCCGTCGCCGGCAGCATCCTGGAAGCTGCATTCGGCAGATGTCTGAATTACTTTATCGTCTTCGCGCTTTTCTTTAGCTGCCTGATCTGGATTTTAGTGGCCGGTTAGGTCGCTCGCAATGAAACGGCGGAGCGTTATCAAACCTGTGTTCCGGCTACTGCTCTGGGTCGGTCTGGCTGCCGTGGCCGCTTATTGGCTGCGGCGGCTCGACCCCCGGTTCGAGATCGTGTTCGTCGGGGCGGTGGTGGTTTCGATCTGGCTGGCTACGGCCCTGGTCGGCCTGCTGCTTGGTCTTCTAATCGAGGCGGATGAGTGATGAGCCTTTACGCTTCATCAACGTCAACAGTTTGTGTAAGGTATTTTAACAAAATAATAGGTAAAGAAAAAATAGGGCATTCGTCCCTCAAGGACTAAAGAACTAGTTATTGTCATTAGGTTAGCCGGCCATAAGCGGGTCGTCCTGTCGCTGCGTCGACTGCCGGTCTGGAATGCTGACTTGTGGACAAATGATTAAAGGGAAAACACCATGAACAATGAACAGAGCAGTCTCAAACGGCGCGAGTCCGTTGATCTGAAACCGCTGGTGGTCTACCTGGAGACTCTGTTAGTACTGTTGAAAGAGGCTGTGGGAGAAGAGGTCGATAGCGGCTCGGGGCCGATTGCTGCCGGACTAACGTCCGGGCTCGAGGCTCAGCCGGCGCTGCCCATCGAGGCGCTGACTGATCGAGAAGTTGAGGTATTACACCAGCTATCAACCGGTGATTCTTATAAAGAGATCGCCCGCACGCTGGCCATTTCGCTCAACACGGTCAAGACCCATCTAAAGCGCATCTACGACAAGTTGGACGTGTCGGGTCGCCGGGAGGCGGTCAAGAAGGCTCGGCGCCTGGGCTATTTCGACCAACCTCGGTGCGGGTGACTCCGGCTCCCATTAATCACCCTCCAATCACCCGGCGAGGGCGACGACTTATAAGGATAAGTGGGGTACATTGAAAGTAATCCTAAGCAGTGAGCGCTCGACAGTTTGGGAACAAAACAAATCAATCGATGTTAATTAGTTTATGAAAGGATAAGATAATGGGTAAATTTGATTTACGGATACACGGTGGAACCACGCAATACGAACTTCCACACCTAGTAAAGTATGTTCGGCGATTTGGGTGGGGCACAGAAGTCGAGCAGGAGCCTGGAACCGATAATTGGTTTCACATCGCCATTCCAACTCTCAAAAAGCAGGAAGATGTTTTGTTGTTATATGATTTCACCTACTTAAAAGCCCATCGTGCCAGCGGTAACATTAGCAACGTCATTGCCTTGATCGATAGAGTTCACATCTGGGATGGCGCAACCAAGAGGATTTTTGCCGACGATAATGTTAGCTTTCCTTACGGTTCATTCAAGTTTTGGAGCCTGCCCCACACCTTAATAGCAGAAGGAATGAACATGTCGATCCATGTTACCTGGTACCAGCAGTCTGGAGATAATCGTGGCAAAATCACTTTTTCCAGCGCCGGTGCGGGCTTCGAAGAATATTAGATGAGGCCATTTGTAATCGGTATCCCTGCTAGTGTAAATCCCAACCGATAAACAGTCCGAAACATGGGAAGGTGGCCTTCATGCCACCTTCCTTGCCTCTTTCAATCAATTATAGGAGCGGCATATAGCCGAAAGTTTGATGAAACACAAGCCTATCAATTCAACCAAAGTGCTCAACTGGATCGTCGGCAGTTGGCTGAGTGTGGAAATCGGCCAGTTCGCCGAAACCCGCTTACCTTGGGGTCATAACGAGCTATTCTGGCCGTTGTGGATCGCGATATCGGCGGGGGCGGCCTTAACCATCAAACTCATCGACCTGCAAGACGAAATCTGTTGTCCCGATGATGAAGACACCGAT
>JAGRCC010001089.1:0-837 GCA_020433785.1 Anaerolineae bacterium | reverse complement strand
TTGCCCGATCCCTGGCCCCTTCTTTTCATTGGCGGTATCGCCCCTATCGAAACTACCGGACTCCTCTGAAAATTTTGTAGGACAAACTTAAGTTTGTCCTACAAAATTTTCAGTGTCGTTGCCGTACCGAGCTTCTGCCGGACTCTCTGGGAAGTGATACGCATACCCTAAACCAAAGGATTTCCATTTATGCCCTCAGACGCCGTAGTGACCATTATCTTACTCATTGTGACGGTGCTGGCGATGGCCACCCAACGCCTGCGCACCGATATCATCGCCCTGTTGGTGTTGTTGTTCCTCATCATCAGCGGCATTCTGACGGCCGATGAAGCCTTCAGTGTTTTCGGCCAGCCGGTCATTCTGATTGTGGCCAGCATCTTTGTGATTGGGGCGGCGCTGCTCGATACCGGCGTGGCCACGCTGATTGCCAATCAGATATTGCGCATTGGCCAGGGCGGCGAGGCCTATTTGATGTTTATTGTCATGCTGACCACGGCCATATTGACCGCCTTCCTGGACGGTCTGCTGGTGGTGGCCTTGCTGCTGCCGGCCGTGCTGCGCGTGGCCCGGCAGGCGAACCTATCGCCGTCGCGGCTGCTGCTGCCGCTGGCGACGGTCGCCACCATCGGCAATACCCTGACTCTCATCGGCACCACCTCGAACCCGCTAGTCAGCGATATTCTGGCCGAAAGCACCGGGGCCGGCTTGGGGCTTTTGACCATGACCCCGTTCGCGCTGGCCTCGGTCGGCGTGGTGATGGCCTGGTATTTGACCGGCGGTCGGCTTTTCTTGAGCCGGGAACTGCCGCCGGAGCCGCACCGGCTGTCGCTGACCGAA
>JAGRCC010001088.1 GCA_020433785.1 Anaerolineae bacterium | reverse complement strand
TGCGCCACTACTACAGCGGCGTCACCGTGGAACAGCCCGGCGGCGGCAGCGATACCGCACCAAAGGTGGCCCTGGTGTGGCCGTGGTCGAACCATTACCTGACCGGCAACCGGTTGTACGTGCAGCTCAACACCAGCGATAACAGCGGCATGATCAACGCCACCAAGGTTTATCTCTCGACGCCCACGGAGACCAACCTGCTCATCGACGAGGCCGGCCCGGCGGACAGCGCCGGCTACGTGGTCGATGTGTCGGGTTGGGTCGATCAGGCGCTGATCAGTCAGACGCTGGTGCTCACGGCCGAAACCTTTGATGGCGGCGGCCAGCGGGCCGTGTCGCCGGAAGTCGTCATCGGGCTGGATCGTGTGGACCCCACCGGCCTGCTAACCACGACGACCACAACGACCGGCAGCACGATCATCAAGGACTCGCTGGTGGTGTCGCTAACATTGACCACCGAGGATGCCACCGCCGGGGCGACCGATCTGGCGCTGGGGGATCAAGATTGGGTTTGGGAAGAGACCGATTTCACCCGTGAAGAGGTCGGCGGGCAGCCGGTCGGTGAATTTGTCAGCGATGGAGCGGCCTGGGATGTACAGGCCCTTCAGGCAACGGTCGTCGATGATCCCGAAGGCAGTTGGCAAAGCAGCGACATCTCGCTGGAGACACAGCAACCGTACCGTGCTTACGTCCGGCTCAAGGTCAGCAGCGCCGAGTTGGCCGATGAAGTGGTGCGGTTGGAGATGATCGACCAAGAGGACGATGAGTTAATCGGCCTGCGTCGCTTACGCGGCACGGATTTTCGAGCGGATGACCTTTATCAAGAATTCCCGATTGATTTTGATACTTCGACCGGCGTGAGCGGCGCTATTGCCCTGCGGGTGACCTTTTTGGACACCGCCGATGTTTCACTGGATCGGTTGCTGGTGTTGGCGTACCCGACCGCGCTAACGACCAGCCCCAGCTACAGCACCGCTAATTTCCGAATGAAAGTCATCGATGGCGCGGGCAATGTGTCGGGCGATTTACTGGTGAAGCCGGGGTATGAGATCTATTTACCGGTGGCGATTAAGTAGTCAACATCGAAAATGAATCATACCTACGTCGACCTCGATTCTTTACCGTCCCTTTGTTTTATGCTAAACTTTTAAATCGATTTTAATAACCTAAATTCGACCAATCAGCGTAGGTTGGGTTGAAAGGGTCAGTTCGAGCGGCCACTGCCCCAATGGTTGGGTTTCGCCATCGATTCCGGTGACGAAACACACCTTGAAACCCAACTTTAGCCCGCCCCAAGACGAGATTTCCGGCTCAACCCAACCTACACTGTCTAAAATCGCTCAAATCTGTCATAACTTGGAGTGTGGCATGCCTATTTGTCGCGAGTGCAACGGCACCGGCAAAGTTAAAGTAAAGACCGAGATCATGACCCGCTGCCCCGACTGCGACGGCACGAAGGTGCTGCCGGATGGGTCCGATTGCAAGCGCTGCGACCGGTGGGGTGAAGTCGGGTCCGGCAAATACGAAGTTGAAGAAAAGCTGTGTAAAACGTGCCTGGGCAGCGGCAAAGTCTCCGAAGGCTCCCTGACGGCCTGGTTTTTGGTGCGCGTCATTCCGACGACTCTGGTGATTTTAGGCGGCGGGATCGCTTTGATTTGGGCCTTGTGGACGTTTCTCAACATCCCTCTGGTGACGGCCATCGCCATTATCGTCGTATTCGGCCTGTGGGGCAGCATCATCTACTATTTCGTGGCCGATATGCCCAGCCTGGGCGAAATCTCTACGACCAACTGGTTTCTGATTCGGGCCATTCCCACCACCGTCGCGCTGTTTCCCATCGGTGGGGCGGCGGCCTGGATTGTCTGGCTCTATCTGCAAAGCCCACCCGTCACCGCCATTGTCGCCCTGGCCGGCTTCTTGATTTGGGGCGTCATCATGTTCTACTTCATTAGCCACCTGCCGGAATAGGGCAGATGATTCTTGCACGAGGCCAGCGACAAACCCCTGGAATATATGACGTAATGCGTAATGTGGCACAACCACAACCAAAAATAGGACACAGATTAGGCGGATCGCACGGATTAACACGGATAAACCAATATTTAATCAGTGAAAATCCGT
>JAGRCC010001087.1 GCA_020433785.1 Anaerolineae bacterium | reverse complement strand
ACAAAGCAAGCTTTGTCGCTCCTATTTACGGTTAATTTTGGGTCTACCAATCCACTCAATGCGTTACGCTTCCTGCAAAAAGGAGGAGGTCGGCGTGGGCGGGAGGCGGTAAGGGCGAGTGTAACTTTGCACAATCGGCCAGACCAACGTCGCCAGCATGGTCATGACCAGCAGCAGCAAGATCAGCATGGTTAGCAGCGTCGGCCGCCGGCTGTCGGGTTCGTCAGGCAGGTTATCGGGTAAATCATCGAAAGGGTGGTTCATTGTGCGCCTATGGTCAAGTGGCCACCAATGGGTCCAAATCGGGGGGTAAGGAGTAGGAAGTAGGGATTAAGGGAAACCACCCTTACTTCCGGCTTCTTAGGCCCGACTTCATTCATCACCGGCCGTAATATATGAGTTTATCCTAGCATTGGCCGGCCAGGGAGCCACTGGGGTTACATAAAACCTGAGGCACAGTATAGCATACCTACCCGGCGCTGACAATCCGGATTTCAGGTTCGGCGGCCCGGTTGAAAATCAGCGATTTTAGTCTCTTCGGCGGCCGTTTACTACTTTTTAGCGATGGTTGTACAATCATATCGACAAACTTGTTAGGAAGCGGGAGGGTCAGATTGATGCTAGAAGCGATCATCTTTGATGTGGGGGGGGTGCTGATCCGGACGCAGAGCCGGGCGGGACGCGAAACGTGGGCTAAGACGCTGGGCCTGGATGCCTGGGATTTCGAGCAGTTGGTGTTCAACAGCGACTCAGGCCGGCAGGCGCAGTTGGGCCAAAAGAGCATTGAGACGCATTGGCAGTGGCTCGGCCAGCAGTTGGGCCTCAGCTCGGCCGATCTGGCCCAAATGCGGCGGGACTTTTTTGCCGGCGACGAGTTGGATCAGGCCCTGGTGGCGTATGTCCAGCGTCTGCGCCAGGCCGGCTATCGCACCGGCCTATTGAGCAATTACGCCGATGATGCCCGGCCGTTGTGGACGGAGGTTTACCCCTTTATCGATTATTTCGACGGCGTGGTGATTTCGTCGGAGGTCGGCCTGATGAAGCCGGACCCTAAAATCTACTATCTGGCGGCGGACAGCGTCGAGGTTAGCCCGGCCGAGGCGCTGTTCATCGATGATTTTATTGAAAATGTGGAAGGGGCCAGACGGGTGGGGATGCAGGCGCTTCACTTCAAAGATCCCGAGCTGGTGCGCAAGCAGTTGGTCGATTTGACCGGGGTGGCTTGAGGAAAACGCCGTAGGCCGGGGGGCGTGGGGGGTAGCTCCCCCCATATCTCCCCTTTTCCTTACGGTAAGAACGATACCTTGCATCGTGGTATGCTGAGTTCGATAATCAGACAGGATTTACAGGATTAAAAAGATTTGAAAGATAAGAATAGATAAAAATCTTTTAACTACTCAGGCATGTCATTTCGAGCGACGAAGGCGTGAGAAATCCCTGAGATGCCGGTTTGCAACCGAACGCTGTAGGGATTTCTCCGCCTGCGGCTACGAAATGACATGTTGTTGGCTGAGTAGTTAAAAAATCTTGTTAATCCTGTCTAATTTAGGTATTTCCGAACTGAGGTTTATGGGTTGCCGAGAAACGATATTCGGCAACCCATAAGGTTGTTATTGTAATACTGGAGATTACTCCAAACCCGGCACGGGGAAGCGCGAGCAAAGTTCGGTGGTGACGCGGCGAATATCTTTGAGTTTGGCCTCGTCTTGGGCGTGGTAAATGGTTTCCACGACGCATTGGCCGACAACGCGAACTTCTTCCAAACTAAAGCCCCGGGTGGTGATGGCCGGTGTTCCCAAGCGGATACCGCTGGTAACGCGCGGCGGCCGGGGATCAAACGGGATCAGGTTTTTGTTGATGGTAATACCGGCTTTGTGCAGCGCGTCTTCGCCTTCCTGGCCGGTGACGTCGGCGGGGCGCAGGTCAACCAGCATCAGGTGGTTGTCGGTGCCACCGCTGACCAGCCGCAGGTCGCCTTCAATGATGGTTTGGGCCAGCATTTGGGCATTGTCTAAAATGGCCTGCTGGTAGGTTTTGAATTCGGGTTGAAGCGCCTCTTGCAGGGCGACGGCTTTGGCGGCGATAACGTGCATCAAGGGGCCGCCCTGAATGCCGGGAAAGACGGCGCGGTCGATAGCTTTGGCGTGTTGTTCTTTGCACAGAATTAAGCCGCCCCGGGGGCCTCGCAGCGTTTTATGGGTGGTGGTGGTTACGATGTCGCAGTAGGGCACCGGATCGGAATGCAAGTCGGCGGCGACCATACCGGCCACGTGGGCCATATCCATCATCAGGTAAGCCCCGACGCTGTCGGCAATCTCACGCAGGCGGGGGAAATCCCACTCGCGCGGGTAGGCGCTGGCGCCGGCCAGCAGCAGTTTGGGTTGATGCTCTTCGGCCAGAGCGGCGATGACGTCGTAATCGAGTTGTTCCGTCTCGGGATCGACCCCGTATTGGACAAAGTTGTAGTAATGGCCGGAGTAGTTGATTTTCATCCCGTGGGTCAAGTGACCGCCGTGATCGAGTTTGAAAGCCAAAACCGTATCGCGGGGTTTTAGCAGCGCCATGTAGGCCGCTGCGTTGGCCTGAGCGCCGGAATGCGGTTGAACGTTAGCGTGCTCGGCCCCAAATAGCTGCTTGGCGCGCGAGCGGGCCAGCTCTTCGGCCACGTCAACATACTCGCAGCCGCCGTAATAGCGGTGGCCGGGATATCCCTCGGCATACTTGTTGGTTAGCACCGTGCCCTGAGCGGCTAATACAGCGGCGCTGGTGTAATTTTCGGAGGCAATCAGCTCGATTTGCTCTCGTTGGCGCTGGCGTTCCCCCCGAATTGCTGCCAATATTTCCGGATCGACCTGGGCCAGCAGGTCATCAGCAGCGGCGACTCGTTTGTTTTGGGTCATTATTTATTCTCCTGACGGTAACTTCTTTTCGGCCAAATGGAACAAAATTCCCTTTGCACTTTATCCGAAAAAAATAGAAACTTTGTGAGGCTTCGCTTAATAATAAGTTAGAAGCCCGGACAATAAAAAGGGCCTGGTTTCCCAGGCCTTCTTGGACTAATGGGCGGTACAAGACTCGAACTTGT
>JAGRCC010001086.1 GCA_020433785.1 Anaerolineae bacterium | reverse complement strand
AGGCAAGGATATCGAGCAGGTGACGCTGGCCGAGAAAGCCCGCCTGATCTATCGCCATCTTAACTTGATGCTCGATTTTTACGGGGAAGAGCGCGGGCTGGTTCTGTTTCGCAAACACGTGGTCAAATATGTGCGCGGGCTGAAACACAGCGCCGCCGTGAAAGCGAAGCTGGTCATCTGCACCACGCCGGAGGAATTCATCGACCTGATGAACGAATACGAAGCCGAAATGTCTCAACGAGAAGGGACGCCAGCGCCAGCGCTCATTCCTGTGGATCAATCCTCACCTGTTCCTGCTTTTTAATCTGTCCCTGGCTGGATGGCTAAATCCGGCCGCCATCCTCAATTACTCTTTCCCAAATAAATTCCAAATTATACTGAAATCAGAATGAAAGCAGAACTTTTCAGGTATCTGTTTCGTCATGCCCGAATGTCGTTATCGGGCATCCAGTGGGGCCTACAAGTCTGGATGCCCGCTAAAAGCATGCGGGCATGACGACCAAAAGTTTCGGTCTCAATCTGTTTTTGGTATAGACCTATAATTGGCCTATCATATCAACTCATGGCAATCTTTAGTAATGATAATAAGTTAAAATTGCGAATATTCTCACTTTAGGTATGATATCACTTGCAAATCATTGAAAAAAGATGGGGGAGTAGTTGTGCTAATTATTTGCAAAGTTTTGCTCATCGTTTGGCTATCGGTTTGTTTGGCAGCCTGTAGTACCTCCACCCAAACTCAAGCTGTTAGCAGCGGTGATTCACCTGCGGCTGATACCTCAATTGAGACGGGTCTTGATAAGCTAAATGTGGTTACAACCGTATCACCTATTACCAATATCGTCTACAACATTGGCGGCGATAGGATTAACCTCTCCGGCATCGTCCCGGAAGGCACAAACTCTCATACATTTGAACCGGCTCCGTCGGATGCGATTAAGCTGGCTCAAGCCGACCTGATTTTCATAAATGGCTTACATTTAGAATTGCCGACCTTGAAATTGGCTGAAGCCAACAAGAAAGATGAGGCCGAGATTATTATCTTAGGCGAACAAACCATTACCCCCGATGAATACGTGTACGATTTCTCTTTTCCGAAAGAGGCTGGTAGCCCCAACCCTCATTTATGGCCTAACCCCATTTATGCCCTCCGCTACGCCGAAATTACCCGTGATGCCCTGGTTGAACGCGACCCGGCCCACGCCGACTATTTCAACCAGAATTATGAGGCTTTCAAAGCGCGCATCGAGGCCCTTGACCAGGCTATTCAGGCCACCATCGATAGCATCCCCACCGCCGATCGTAAGCTGCTGACCTACCACGACTCCTGGGCCTACTTTTCACCGCGTTACGGTATGACGGTCATTGGCGCAATTCAACCGGCCGATTTTTCCGAACCCTCAGCCCGTGAAGTGGCTGATCTAATTACGCAGTTGCGTCAGGAAGATGTGCCGGCTATTTTCGGCTCAGAAGTATTTCCTTCGCCGGTACTGGACCAAATTGCCAAAGAAGCCGGTGTCCGGTATATTGACACTTTACGTGACGATGACCTACCTGGCCAACCGGGTGACTTAAACCACTCTTATTTAGGTTTGATGGTTGAAAATGTGAAGATAATGGCCGAGGCTTTAGGGGGAACCCCCGACCTGATTGCCGATTTTGATACGTCCAACGTGACCGGGGTTGACCACATGGTCGAGCAGTCGCGATAGAACTATTAAATCTCGTTGGTTCAACAATAGGGAGAAAAGTTGCAACCGCTTATTGAACTCCGCCAGGTTAGCTTTGGATATGGAGCTGAACCGGCCTTAGAAAATATTGATTTGCACCTTCATCCTGGCCAGTTCGCCGCTTTGGTCGGCCCCAGCGGTGCGGGTAAAACGACCTTGCTCAAGCTGGTTTTAGGCAGCCTACAGCCCAACCGAGGTGAGGTTTACATTCATGGCCAATTACTTAACGGGCAATCTAATCCTCATGTTGGCTACGTCCCGCAATTAGAAACGATTGATTGGAATTTTCCCGTTACCGTGGAGCAGGTGGTATTGATGGGGCGTATTCGCCGTGCGGCTATTTGGCCGTGGCCCAGTATTGCTGAAAAACGTCAGATGCGGATCATCTTGGAGCAACTTGAAATTGACCACCTGGCCCAGCGTCATATTCGCGACTTGTCCGGCGG
>JAGRCC010001085.1 GCA_020433785.1 Anaerolineae bacterium | reverse complement strand
TGATGGGCATCAATATCAATCGCATTATCGCACTGGCTTTTGCCATTGGATCGGGCCTGGCGGCGATTGCCGGTCTCCTGTTTGCCGTGCAGGCCGGCCAGATCAATCCCTATATGGGCTTTACACCGGTCCTCAAAGCGTTTATTGCTGCGGTGATTGGCGGATTTGGCAGCATCGCTGGGGCGGTGGTCGGCGGCTTTGTGCTGGGCGCGTTGGAAGTACTATTAACGGCCCTACCCGGCATTGGCGATATTCTGCCCCCCGGTATGGTTTCGCCGGGTACGCAGGCGCTGCTCCAGCAGTGGCTGCCGAGCAGCCTGACCGGCTATCGGGATGCCTTTGTTTTTGTGGCGCTGATCTTAATGCTGCTGTTCCGACCCAACGGCATTTTAGGCCGGCCGGATCGAGAGGAGATGCGATGAGCCCACTGGACGATCGACCGGCCAACGCGGCCGTTGATGAGCCCCGGTCCGACCAACCGGGCGGTAGAGCCGTCTTGACGCAATCTCCCCTGGCTATCCGTTTGGGGGCCATCCTGATTTTGGCCCTTGGGCTGGCTCTGCTGCAACTATCAGGCCGCGCTTTCTGGCAGGGGTTCGTGATTAACCTGGGTATTTTTATGATTCTAGTGCTCAGCCTCAATCTGGCCAGTGGCTTTACCGGCGTCTTCTCGCTGGGGCACATCGGCTTTATGGCTCTGGGCGCGTATGGCTCGGCCATTCTGACCCTGCCGCTAGCCAAAAAAGCCGACTACCTGCCCAACTTGCCACCCTGGCTGGCCGCGATCCATTTTGATTTTTATCTTGGTCCCTTTCCTCTGGGCTTTCTATTGGCGACGCTATTAGCCGCAAGCTTGGTGGCGGGGGTGGCCCTACTGGTCGGGCTGGTGTTGATGCGGCTGTCGGGCCATTTTGTGGCGGTCGCCACCCTGGGTTTTTTGGTTATTGTGCGCGTCATCCTGTTCAATGCCGATAACTTTACCCGCGGCTCCCGGACCTTTTCCAACGTTACGCCGTATACCGGCCTATGGTGGGTTTGGTTTTGGGCCATCCTTACCCTCTACGTGGTCTGGCGCTTGAAATATTCGGCTTACGGCCGAGCCATGTTGGCCCAACGCGAAGACACCTTGGCGGCGCAAGCCATCGGCCTGGCCATTATGCCGCCGCGCTTGCTGGCATTTGTTGTCAGTGCTTTTTTTACCGCCGTGGCCGGTTCATTGTATGCGCACTTTATCACCTCATTCTCGCCCACCGTCTTCTACTTTGACCTGACCTTTCGGGTGATTACGATGCTCATTGTCGGAGGGCTGGGTTCGGTCAGCGGCTCGGTGGTCGGCACCGTGGTGATTATTGCCCTGGCTGAGGCGCTTCGCCGCTTGGAAGACATCACGCTGTTATATGGTATGAGCCAGATTACCCTGGCCGCCATCTTTATCGCCATCATCCTCTTCCGGCCCAATGGGCTTTTGGGTCGGCGAGAAATTGTGTTAGCCCGTTTATTTCGGAAAGGGGGTGAACCGTCGCCGTAGATAATCTTTACTCAGGCAAGTCAAAGCGATTTCAAATGTTGTCAAAAATTTAGCGTTTCTTAGCGAGGAGAAGGAAATATCATGAAAACTAAATTTTTTATCCCAGTCGTGATGCTAATCGTGAGTCTGCTGCTGCTGTCTTGCGGTGGGGCGACCCCCACCCCCAGCACCAGCACCAGCGACACCAGCGGTGAGGCCGCCTCAGACGAGCCGATCAACATCGGCGGCGGCTTTGCCCTCACCGGCGATGAGTCGGCCTTGGACCTGCCGGCGGCAAACGGAGCTCAATTGGCGGCTAAGGAGATCAACGCGGCCGGGGGCGTGTTGGGACGGCCCGTCGATTTGATCGTCCACGACAGCCAGTACAAAATGGATGTGACGGCCCAAATCGCCAAGCAGTTTGTCGAACAAGACGGCGTTGTGGCCGTCATCGGTTTTACCGACACCGACTCGGTGCTGGCCGCCGGACCGACGATCCAGGCCGCCGGGTTGCCGTTCATTACCGCCGGAGCGACGTCGCCCAAAATCCCGACCCAAGTTGGCGACGAGATGTTCCTGGCCTGCTTTGGCGATAACGTCCAGGCCGCCGCCGGCGCCGAATACGGCTTTAACAACTTTGGCAAAAACGCCTATTTGCTCTGGGATAAAGGGGTTGAATACACTACCCTGCTGGGCGGCTACTTCAAGGATCGCTTTAGCGAACTGGGCGGCACCATTGTCCTTGAAGATCAGTACGACGATGACGCCACCGACTTTTCGGCCCAAATCGCCAAGATCAAAGCCCTGCCGGAGCAACCCGACTTTTACTTTATCTCGGCCATGCCCTATAACGTTGGCCCGGTCATCAAGCAGTTTCGCGACGCCGGTCTAACCGGCCCCATCGTCGGCGGCGACGGTTACGACACCCCCGATCTACTCAGCGTCGCCGGCCCGGCCGCCGAGAATGTTTACTTTACCACCCACGCTCTGATCGATGCTACGGGCGGCACTGACGGCATCAAAAAATTTATCGCCGATTACAATAAAGAGTACGGTCACGACCCCGAAAATGCCTTCGCCGCGTTAGGGTACGACACCATGTATTTGATTGCCGACGCCATTAAACGCGCCGGCTCCACCGACGCCGCGGCCATCAAGAAAGCCATTGAAGAGACCAAGGATTACGCCGGCATCACCGGCTCGATCACCTTTGGCGACTCGCACATTCCGCAGAAAGGGGTGACCATTATTGCCGTGAAAGATGGGGCGTTCACCCTTGGCGCCGAGGTGGTTCCCGAGAAAGTCCCAGCGCCATAAACCACAGATAACTCAACCGTAATAGGGATAGAACTGGGGCGCGATATGCGCCCCAATACTTAACTCAACGTCTACCCACCATCGATAATTGCGCCCTCATATCGATAATGGTAGACTAGCCTTTGTTTGAAGTTGCTCACGACAGTACCCAACCCAAATAGATCAACCGTCAGCGGTACCGCATGGAGTAGGTTATATGAACGCACAATCCCCACCACTCCCCCATCTTCCGGAACTCATCCAGATCCTTCGCTCAGCCAAGCACGTGGCTGTTTTAACCGGGGCCGGCGTCTCGGCCGAGAGTAATATCCCGACTTTTCGCGATGCCCAAACCGGGCTGTGGGCCAAATACAGTCCGGAGGAGCTAGCCACGCCTGAGGCGTTTCGCCGCAATCCCAAACTGGTCTGGGATTGGTACGCCTGGCGGCGCGAGCTCGTTAGCCACGCCGAGCCGAATCCCGGCCACTTGGCCCTGGTTGAACTGGCCCATCTCGTGCCCCGGCTGACTCTCATCACCCAAAATGTCGATGGCCTTCACCAACGCGCCGGCAGCCACGACGTGATCGAACTGCACGGCAGCATCACCCGCATCGTCTGTTCGCACGATCGCCGGGTAGCCGAGACCTGGCCGGACCTCGACGAGACGCCGCCGCGCTGCCCTGATTGCAACAACTACCTGCGCCCCGACGTCGTTTGGTTCGGCGAATCGCTGCCGACCCAGGCCCTACAACGGGCCTATCAAGCCGCCGAAACCTGCGACCTGTTTCTCTCGATTGGCACCTCGGCCCTGGTTCACCCGGCCGCCTCGCTGCCCTTCACCGCCCTACAACGCCGCACCCCCACCATCGAAATCAATCCCGA
>JAGRCC010001084.1 GCA_020433785.1 Anaerolineae bacterium | reverse complement strand
AAATTAAGTTGAGCTTATATTAATACCCGGTAGAAATTGGAAACTTTAGAAACTAGGGGGAAAAGTTATGTTAGTGACAACAGTTACGGTTTATGTCAAACCAGCTCATGTGGATGACTTTATCGAAGCCAGCATTGCCAATCATAATCAGTCTATCGAGGAACCGGGCAACATGCGCTTTGATGTATTACAATCCACCGATGACCCCACGCGTTTTCTTCTATACGAAGCCTACGAGTCAGAAGAAGCCGCTGCGGCTCACAAACAGACCGAACACTACCTGAAATGGCGCGAAACCGTGGCCGATTGGATGGCCAAACCCCGCGAAGGCATACCCCACCGGGTTATCCGCCCTGATGATCGAGGGGCTTGGTAGCTGTTACGGATGCTTTCGGCTGCTTTAGAAAGCGTCGGTTATGGGCATCAACCAGTTTTTACTTCTTATTGGACCCCGACATCGCGGTGGTAATCCCCAAAGCGATAAACACTGTTCCGGCGAAGTAGCGTTGGGCCAATAAAAATCTCAAATTACCCTTAAGCCATCGACCCAAGGTACCGGCCAGCAGCGCCCACAGCCCGTCGCTAACAATGCCGATCAGCGTAAAGAGGGTCCCCAGGAAAAATATCTGAATGGCCACACGACCATGCGCCATATCGACAAACTGGGGCAAAAAGGCGAAGAAAAACAAGGCGGTCTTGGGGTTAAGAATGTTGACCACAGCGCCCTGGTAAAACACTCGAGACAAGGCGGCGGGTTCGATCACCCCAGGCCGGATTATCTCCTCACGGACCACTAGCTTGCGCACCCCCAAATAGATCAGGTACGCCGCCCCTAAATATTTAACCAAGTTGAACGCCAGCGCCGACGACACCAGCAGCGCCGACACGCCCAGTGCCGCAGCAGCCACATGAACGAGCGAACCGACACCAATACCCAGAGTAGATACGATACCGGCCAGCCGTCCTTGATCAATACTCCGCGCCACTACATAAAGCACCGCCGGTCCCGGCGTCACAATCAACACCACTGCCGCCGTCATAAACACGGCTAGAGTCGATATTTCCAGCATTGCGGTTCTCCTTTGGACAATAACGTTAGGACAGGCCCAAGAACACTACTAGCCTATCCCCATATTCATTTTTACGCGGTATGGTTATTAGCCGAATTATTGCGGTTTTCGCGCAGGTGGGCAAAGGTTTGTAACCCTTGGGGTGTTAATGCAAAATGAACCCGCCCGTTCTCCACTTTAACCGATAGATTACCATCGATAACATTTTGAAGCAGGCCGACATCCAGCTTGATTCCTTCGGCCCATTTGACCAGCACGAAAAAATCATCTTCCGTAAAATCACCTTGGCCTTCACTCAAGGCTACGGCTAAACTCTCGATGTCTTCTTTAGATAACAAGGGCTGCGGTTGAATTGTCATTCCTCGGCGTCTCCTCAAACGAACGACTCCTTGGTCAACTTCGCCGGCAAGGCGCCCTTCACCCCAGGCTGCAAACAGTTACAAGAAGCTTTCGTTTAATATCCTAACAGTTGGGTCACAAAATCAAAGCTGTTAATTGACCCTATTATTATAGTACAAACGTTCGTGTTTTGTCTAGAATGGGGGTGCAATGTTGGACAGATGTTCCAAAAACGGCCTATTTTGCGTGGATTGTGGCCTAAAACAAGGTCCTAACCAAAATCCTTTTAAGACTGTTCCTGTGAGCCTGGCTATGGTATACTTAGATTCCTTTGTTAAAATCAACTTAATTTGGGGAGAGAAAATCGTGAGCGTAGAGGACAAAGTTACGATTATCAGTGGCGCCAGCGGTGGCTTAGGCCAGACCGTCAGCGAGATGTTTTATCAAGCCGGATCTAAGGTAGTTCTTGTGGGCAATACGTTCGACAAAGTCCAAGAATTGGCCAATTCCCTGGAGCCAAGTCGTGCGCTTCCCTTAGCCGCCGATTTGATCGCCGCCAACGGCGCTGAGACTGTCGTTAAGACCACCCTCGACAAATTTGGCCGGGTCGATATTTTACTCAACCTGACCGGCGGCTTCGCCGGCGGTACGCCCGTTCACGAGAGTGACGGCAGCGACCTGGACAAAATGCTAGCGCTCAACCTGCGCACCGCCTACAATATGAGCCGGGCCGCCGTCAAACCCATGATCGAGCAGCAGTGGGGGCGCATTGTTAACATTGCCTCTCACGACGCCCTAAAAGGCCGAGCTAAGTTCAGCGCCTACGGTATCAGTAAAGCGGCCGTCCTCAGCCTCACCGAGTCGATGGCTGCCGAGGTCAAACCCTACAACGTCATCGTCAACGCGCTCATTCTGACCGCCATCGACACTGAAGCCAACCGCAAAGCCATGCCCAACACCGATCCCAACAAATGGCTTAAACCGGCCACTATCGCCAAAGCCCTACTATTTCTAAGTAGCGATGATCTGGCCATTTATGGAGCGGGTATCCCTCTTGAAGGGAAAAATTAAAGAATAGAAATTAGAAAGGAGAATGAACGACAATGCCAAA
>JAGRCC010001083.1 GCA_020433785.1 Anaerolineae bacterium | reverse complement strand
ATCCCCGGCGACCACAGTCGCAAGTTGCCGCCAACCATCTTTGGCTGCAACAGCCACGACGCGCCCTCTTCCAATGTCGGGAACGCCCGTTGCAGATCGGGGTTGGGGGGCTGGGTTAACGGTGTGACCATGCTGGCCGCATCCCAAGCCGCCCCTACGGTCAGGCTGGCAACGGCATCGCGCAGTTGCCGCCGAAAGGTTTCATTGTCATATACTTCGGCTTCGAGAATAGCCAAACTGGCCGCCGAACATTTCTGGCCATTGTGCCCAAACGCCGACTTGACTAGATCTTTGATGGCCTTATCGTGGTCGGCCATGGCCGTGATGATCAAACTGTTCTTACCACTGGTTTCGGCCATAAGACGCATATCCGGCTGCCACGATTGAAAGAGCTTAGCCGTAGCCAGCGAACCGGTCAGAATAACGCTGCCGACCCGGCTGTCCGTCACCAACTTTTGGCCGACTTCGTTATCAGGGCATGGCAGGAATTGCAGCACACTTTTAGGGACACCAGCTTGCCAAAAGGCCTGGGCTAGTTCCCAACCAACCAGCGTGGCTTCCGGCGCGGGCTTAAAGATGACCGTGTTGCCGGCCATTAGCGCCGCCAGCACCCCTCCGACGGGAATAGCTAGCGGGAAGTTCCACGGCGGGGTAACGACCACTATTCCCCACGGCGCCATGTGACAATCATCAACCGCGCTGCCCAAATCCAGTGATCGAGCATAGTAGTTGGCAAAGTCAATCGCTTCCGAAATTTCAGGGTCCGCCTCAGCCACGGCCTTGCCGCAGTCCAGCATCATCGCGCCCAGAAAATTGCCGCGTTGCCGGGCGAACTCCTCGGCCACCTGCACCAGCAGCTTTTTGCGCGCCTCGACTGGTTTGGTGGCCCACTCCTCACTGGCTTCGGTCGCCACTGTTAGCGCCTGCTCAACCCACGCTTCATCGGCTAAAGCGTAGCGATAGGGCGTAAGACTGGGCCGAGAGGGATCGACGCCTTCCCCCGGAAAATCGTGGCTGATGAACTCACCGCCGACTTGCAGCGGAATCGAAATCGGCTCGGCTTCACGCCATTTCTTGAGCCAACCCTCCACCCAGACCCGGTTGGCCGACAGTGACCAGTCGGTATCGGGTTCGTTGTGGAAGGGCGCGTCCGGATCGAACTGGCGAACTTCACTGCTCCGATCCTGCTGGCGCTGCGGCTGCGCGCTAACTTTATCTTTGCTGCGCACTGCCGCCATAAAGAAGTCGCGCTGTTTGTGCCATAGGTTGCTGCCCGGCTCCAGCGCGAAGAGATCGTGCAGAAAATTCTCCTCGGCGGTATTCTCGTCCAGGCGGCGTACCAGATAGGCGATGGCGCTGTGAAAATCGTTTTCCTTGACAATGGGAGCATACAGGGTCAGCCCGCCGGCTACCTGATGCACCGTCCGAGCCTGGTGATTAGCCATGCCTTCCAACATCTCAAAGGTGATATACGGCTCAATCTGATGCACCGAGCGCAGCAGCAGCCCGTAAGCAATCTCAAACAGGTTGTGGCTGGCGATGCCTAAGTGAACCGCCTTAGCGCGGTCCGGGTGACAGGCATAGGTGATCATCCGCTTAAAATTGGCATCCACTTGCGGTTTGCTGTCGTACGGCGCTTGCGGCCAGCCATGCAGCGACGCTTCGGCCTTCTCCATCGCCAGATTAGCCCCTTTAACCAGCCGGATCTTGATCGCCGCGCCGCCGCGTTCCACCCGCTTCAGCGACCATTCGGTCAGCTTTTGCTGAATCTCATACGAGTCGGGTAGATAAGCTTGCAGGACCAGCCCGCCATAGTAAAACAAAAACTCCGGTTCATCTAATACCTGGCAAAAAGCATCGACCGTCAGGTGGAGGTCGCGGTACTCCTCCATATCCAGATTGATGAACTTATCCGTCTCTCGGCCATCGGGATGACGATACGGGTGCGCCATTGCCGTCCGATAAAGATGGCGCAGTTGCTCTTTGATCAGTTCAACGGTATGTTCAAAGCTGATGAGGTTGATTTGGCTGAATATCGACGAGATTTTGATCGAAATTGACTCGACGTCATCACGGGTCAGCAGACCGAGGTAGGCTTGCCGCCGCCGCTCAGCCTCGCCTTCGCCCAAAATAGCCTCGCCCAGTTGGTTGAGAATAAGACTAATACCGGCGTCGCGCCGCTTCTTGAGATAGGCTTGCAGCGGTTCCTCTTCGCCGGGTAGAATAACCGCCTCGGTTTCGTGGCGCAGTCGCTGCACAAACGGCGGCACCACCACCTGCGGGATCACCTGGCCGATAACCCCGGCCAAGGCCAAGGCGACCTGCTCCCACTGTTTCATATAACGCGGCATCCCGTAACTTTTAACCAAATATTGAATCTGATCGGCAATACGGGCCGGCTTGTGGCTGCGAAACGCCTGGTCACACAAGGCAATGGTCAGCGCTTTGCCGTTGGGGTCGTCAATCATGCCCGCAATCTTCTCGGCCTGAGCCTTTTCCTTATCTTTCTGGTTCAGTTGGGCCACCCGCAGCATATCTTCGGCCAGCGCCACGGTTTCCTGGGCCAGGGCCTCGTTGCTCAGGTCCTGCCCACGCACAATACTAAGTCGATCCTGAATAGCTTGCATGCTCATAAAAGCCACCTCCTTGAAATTACCCTGTTAATACGTGAGTTATCCGACTTCTATCGTTTAGTTTAATAGAGTAGAGGTAAGAAAAAAAGTTTTCGTCCATCGACATCACCCCTTACCGGGTACGACAGAAGCAAGAAGTCTTAGTGAGGTAACAAAAAACCCATTCCAACCGGGTGAAATGGGTTATGCTGCAGAGACTCGGCCGTGTTAGGTCGCTCTCTTCTTTTCTACTACATTGTTAATCATAATATAACTGACAATCAGCTCGAAGTCAAGAAAAATCTAAAAACTTCAGGTCATGGTTGATTCAAGTTACCCCCTTGACCTCCAAAAGAGGAGTAAGAAGTAGGAAGTAGGGAGTAAGGGCCAAAAAAACGGCTTACTTCCTACTCCTTGGTTTTTAGTTATGCCTGAGCAAGGTGGCAACTTGGGTTAGTTAACAGGTGAGAAAGTTTAGGCTTAAACCTGAATTTGACCTCTGACCGATTATTTGTTACAGTCCCTATTATCATAAAATCCCTGATATATTACAGGTATATCTAAAAGGAGCAGCGTATGAAAGCTGACAAGG
>JAGRCC010001082.1 GCA_020433785.1 Anaerolineae bacterium | reverse complement strand
GCATTGCGCCGCATGAGCTAGGACATGGCACGGTTTTCAAGACCAAAATCCTTAACAAAATATTCCTGTATATCTATAGCTGTCTGGCCTGGTGGAATCTATTCGACTATGCGGCCAGTCACACCTACCATCATCGCTACACCCTTCACCCAGAGGCCGACCGAGAAAACCTGCTCCCTATCTCCCCGTTGGTGGGGCCATTCTTTTTGGTGCAGTTGCTCACGATCAACCTGCTCACCCAGCCGGGGCGGACCTTTAGCAAAGGGGGGTTGCTTGCAACCATTTATGCTACGATATTGGGGGCATTCGGAAAGGTTGGATCGCCGGATGTTCCCGCCAAGGAGTGGCTACAAGCTCTGCATGAGGACCAACCGGAAGAGCATAAAAAGGAAATTTGGTGGGATCGTTTTATGTTGGCGTTCCACGGCATCGTCATTCTTGCCTCAATTTTAAGCGGCTACTGGGTCTTCATGTTTATCATCTCCTTTTCACCCTTCATCGGCAACTGGGGTGTTTATTCGCTGGGGATGACCCAGCACACGGGACTAAAAGAGAATGACGAAGATTTTCGCAAATGCACCCGGTCGGTCAAGGTCAATTTCCTGGCCGAGTTCTTATACTGGCACATGAACTGGCATACGGAGCATCACATGTTTGCCGGAATGCCCTGTTACAACTTAAAAAAACTGTACTACGAAATTGCCGACCAAATGCCGGAACCACGCACCGTGGTCGGGGCCTGGCAAGAGATGCGAGAGGTTTGGTTTAAGCAAGAGAAAGACCCTGATTATTATTTTGATACGCCGGTTCCGCCCATTGAAAAACCCCAAAGAGGTGGTCGTCGTTCTTCTCCTGCTAATGATATAGAGAGCTCAATCGGGGATTTAGCGCCGAAGGGATTGCAGTAGCAATGAGTATGTATCACAACCGGCCAACTGTGGCCGATATCCGGGCCATGAAGGCGCGACGTCAGAAAATCTCTATGCTCTATGTCACCACATTGGAAGAAGCCGCGGCAGCAGCGGTCGCGGAGATCACCATGCTATCTATCGAAGGTCGCTTCATGTCTCCTGAAATGCGCGAGGCAGCCGGTGATTGTTTCATTCAAGTCGGCCTACCTTATGGTCCGTCCGGCAATCTGGCAACGGTCGAAGATTATTTGCGGGCCGCCTTTCACTTCATGGCGATGGGTGGCGACTGTTTCTATTGTTCGGCCTCGCTTAATATCCAAAAAGCACTATGTGACAACGCAGTGCCAATTGTGGCCCATGTCGGTCTCATTCCTTCGCAATGCACCTGGACGGGTGGCTTTAAAGCTGTCGGAAAAACGGCGGAAAGCGCCAAGGCGGTCTGGGATCACGTCAAACGGCTTGAAGCCATAGGTGCTTTTGGAGCCGAGTTGGAAGTTGTGCCTGATCGCGTGGCTAGAGTCATTACCGAAAATACTCCTATGATCATGTTGGGGATGGGGGCAGGTCCGTGGGCAGACGCGCAATATCTGTTTGCTGAAGACGTTTTGGGTTATACACCAGAGCATAAACCACGCCACGCCAAAACCTACCGAAATTTCAGAGCCGAGTATGAAAGACTGCAACAGGAGCGTATTGCCGCCTTCAAAGAGTTAAAGACGGATATAGAAGATGGCACCTATCCTGAACCAAAACATATTGTCCCCATTAAAGATGACGAGTATGCACGTTTTCTGGAGCAGGTGAGTTAACGGATATGAACTAGCCGTACAGATCCGGCAGTTAGCCTTAAAGGTGTTATCACCTGCTAAGGAAAACGCCGTAGGCCGGGGGGCATGGGGGGTAGCTCCCCCCAATTTCTCCCTTTTCCTTACTGTAAGAACGATGCATTGCATCGTGGTTTGCTTAGTTCGAGCTGGAACAACTTGCTCAAGGAGATTGTTATGACCAATCAATACGATTTATCGGGTAAATATGCCATTATAACGGGTAGCACCCAAGGGCTGGGTGAAGCGATAGCGCAACTATTCGTTGAGCGCGGAGCCGCCGGCCTGATTATCTGTGGGCGTAGCGCCGATCGAGGTCAGGCTGTAGCAGCCGAACTGCAGACCGATCAGTGTGCCGTCCGCTTTGTGCAGGCCGATCTAGCCAACATTGATGACTGCCGGCGCATTGTGGCCGCCGCTGATAAACATTTTGGCACGGTCCACATCTTGGTCAATGCGGCCGGTGTCTCAGATCGAGGCACCATCTGGGATACCTCCACTGAGTTGTGGGATTGGATTATGGCAGTCAACGTCCGGGCACCTTTCCTGCTCATTCAGGAGTCGATAAAAATTATGCGACGCGACGGAGTCGCCGGATCTATTGTCAACATTGGCAGTGTAGGAGCTTACGGCAGCGTTCCGTTTCTCTGTCCGTATGCGACCTCAAAAGGGGCGCTCCTGACGCTGACTAAAAATGCGGCCTATGCGGTAATGCGCCACCGTATTCGCATCAATATGCTCAACCCCGGCTGGATGGATACGCCCGGCGAAAACATCATTCAACGCAAATATCACGGTGCCGGCGACGGTTGGCTGGCAGAGGCAGAGGCCGCCCAACCGTTTGGTCGGC
>JAGRCC010001081.1:856-5126 GCA_020433785.1 Anaerolineae bacterium | reverse complement strand
AACAGAACCTCGGTACAGCAACGACAATGAATATTCCGTAGGACAAACTTAAGTTTGTCCTACAATCTTATTTTCAAAGGAAATGGCTATGACAACCAACACAATGAACAATACACAGGAAAAGGCAGCCGTTAAAGCCGCCGTAGCAAAGTTTTTCGTGGCGCTGAATGCGATGTTTACCGGCGACCTAACCCCGATGGAGACCGTTTGGTCCCACGCCGACGATGTGACCTACATGGGTCCGGCCGGCGGCTATCGAGTGGGCTGGGCCGAGGTCCGGGCCGATTGGGCCGAACAGGCCGCCCTAAAACTGGGCGGTGAAGTCAAACCGGCGGAGATACGCATAACCAAAATTGACAAATTGGCCCTCGTCCGCAATTATGTCACAGGGAAGAATTTTGATACCGTCGGAAACCCTCTAACGGTTTCTCTGCGGGCCACCAGCTTATTCCGTCAGGAAGACGGTCAGTGGAAGCTGATTGCCCTTCACACCGATATGCTGCCTTTTTTGGTCAGTAAGAACATGGCTATCGGCTGGCCTGCGCGTAAACAATCGTAAAGGTTTGCCAACGTTAGGCGATGGCCCCGCCTTTTCTCGGGCCACGACCTGATGATGCTCTGTGGATCGACTGAATTTGCTCTGTTTTGGCGCATTAGGGTGACGAAAGGGCTTTTGGCTTTATTATGTCTCAAGCTAGCCTTGCAGGGTTAATCAAACTGGGTTAGAATGCAAGAGTACAACTTCACTAAATTGCAACGTTAGTCTCTATTAAGCCAACCACAACCTCATCTGTACCACCGCGATTTATTCCGGTCATCACAGATTAAGTTGACTATTCCACAATACGATTACGATGAGAGAATTTCTACAGCGATTATATCGTTTTGAGCGGGGTGAACTGGCCTACGTTATCCCGTTATGTTTTATTTTACTTTGTAACTCATTTGCTATGCAGCTCTCCGATGTTGTCGCCATAAGTGGCATCTTGAGTGAGGGCGGTAGTAATACCATCCTGATTGTGTGGACAGTCGACATGGTTCTGATCTTGGTGATGACCAGCCTGCAAGCGTTAATTGTCGATCGGGTCAATCGTCTGGCCTTAATCCGATGGATGCTGCTGGGGCTGGCCGGCATGTATATCATTTTGAGACTCCTGTTTTTAGTGCAGGGAATTGAATGGTTTAACTATGCCTTTCTATTTGTATTAGCCGACCAACAATGGTTACTATTCCCGCTATTCTTCTGGGTATTAGCCAATGATCTCTTCAACCCCAGTGCCACCCGACGACTCTTTCCGCTGATAGCCGGGGTCGGATTTGTGGGTCAAATTCTGGGCTTGATTTTTGCGGCCTGGGCGCCTGATATTTTTAGCCGGTTAGGTGTGGCGATTGAAGAGGTGCTCATCGTCAATGTATCGATCTATATCATTGCTTTTTTGGTGTCCTATCTCGGTCTTCACCCGGATAAATTAAGAAAAATAAGACAAAAACCGGAGACGGTCAAAGAAACGTTAGCCGAAGGTTGGGACTTTGTGCGGGAGGTGCCTTCATTTCGCTTCCTGACAATGGCCATTCTGGCCATGAGCATCACGCTAACCATCATCGAATTCCGTTTTTTAACGTTTACCCACGAAATCTACAGTGATGTGGCAAGTTACCAACAATTCTACAGTTTCTACCAGTTAGGCATGACGCTGGCTGCCCTGGCCATTCAAACATTTTTCACGGCCTTCCTTATTAATAGAATTGGCTTAAAAAATGTCTTCCTGGTTCTGCCGATGGCTATGGTCGCCGGGGCCGCCTGGATGTTGGCCCTACCGTTTGGCGTAATCAGTAATATTGGCGGTATGGCGCTGCCCAAACTAACCAAAATCACCATCGATGAATCAGGTCAGAAGTCATTTCAAGCGTTAGTGCCCGAGGAACGGCGAGGCCGAGTCAGTATCTTTATTGACAGCTATCTAGATGCGGCCGGCACCATCATCGGTTGTCTGCTGACCGGGCTAATCGTTTATCTCGGGTTTATCTTCTCGTTCAGTTTAGATTTTTATATTTATTTGGGCATCGCCTTCACATCCGCCCTGTTCGCGCTATGGGCCATTAGCCGGATGCGCGTTAAGTATGATAGCAGTTTATTGAATTGGCGACTGAAACGACGGTCACGGCGCGGTTTGACAAGCGTGTTGAATAAACTTGATTTATGATGAAAGGTGTAGTAGATTTTACTGGAAATAATTTTAGAGATAAATTTATGAACAGCAATCCTCCAAAAAGGATGCACATATTCGTCAGCTTGCATATAAAGCTGCTTCTGCTTTTTACCCTTTTATTTACAGTGGCCTTTGCTCTGGCTTACTACTGGTTTTACAATTTTGCTACTAACCAAGCTATTATCCGTATTGGTGAAGATTTAAGGGTTACCCTGGTAGGAGCCGCCGACCGCATCGATGGTGATGAACTTATTGCCCTCTACGAAACCGGCCAGCCGAATGAGGCCGGTTTTACTGACGATCCTCGCTACAAAGACCAACTCGACTGGCTTGATACGGTTCACGGGGTTGAGCCGCGAGCCTGGCTATACACCTATCTCAAAGGCGATGAGCCCAATGAGATGATTTTCATCACCGATCTCTTCTCCCGATACAACACCGATAAAGCGGCCGGATTTCGAGAACATTACGTTGCTGATAATGCCGGCCCACCCTATTCCGGCCTGGAAGTGACTACCCTTGATCTTCACCCATACACCGATAAATTTGGCCGATGGATTTCCGGTTACACCCCCATTCACAACTCTGCGGGCGAAGTGGTGGCCGGCCTGGGCATCGATTTTCAAGCCGATTATGTAGCTCAAGTGCAGCAGGCCATTATTAATAGTATGATAACCGCCTTTGCCGTTACCTACGTTATTCTCTTTCTATTAGTTTATCTGATTTCGAGATTTTTCACGCGCCCTATCGTCAATTTGACCAGTATCGCCGAGCTTATCGGCGAGGGCGACTATCATCAAGACCTGAGCGTGCTCCGGAAAGATCAATTTCCGGATGAAATTGACAAATTGGCCGAAGTATTTGAGATTATGGTCGGCAAGGTTCAAAAACGAGAGCAAAATCTAAAACGACAAGTCGCTCAACTTCGCATTGAAATCGACGATGCCAAACGGCAGCGAGATGTCAAGAAAATCGTCGAAACCGATATGTTTGCCGACCTGCAATCTAAGGCCGAGGCTATCCGTAAACGGCGACGAGACAAAATTAAAGGCAACAAACCGGCGGATCGGGGCGCGACATCAACCGAGACGAAATCTGATAATCCGCCCACTGAACCCCAACCAGGATTATCCAGCTAACTGAGTCGATGCGATCTCACCTAAGGCCAAACGTGCCGATAGTAGCCATCTGTAACATCTCCGAAACATTTTACGATTTTTTGAACCGCGCTCCTGAAGCCCCTCTCCGTACCGATTTGATCCATGGTGAGCAATACCGCTGCGACCGCACCTTAATGTGGCTTGGTGACCCGAAACTGGTCTTGGCCACCTTCCCCATTCCTCACGCCGCCGATTTCTGCCGGCGTTATGGCTACCCCGGCACAACATATGCCGCGCCAACTAACCCCTCGCCATTTTTAAGCCTGGACATCATACGCGAACCCCAACTGCTAGCCCAGATAGTTGAATATGCCGGCCCGGAACGGACCATCCAATTGCTTCCCTACGCCACTACCCCTCAATTTTTCCAGTTAGTGGACCTGCTGCAAACCGATTACCACCTGACCGTCTTACTCCCTGAAAGCCCCAGCCGCGATTGTCTCTGGCTGCGCGATTATATTGACACTAAAGCCGGTTTTCGCTTGCTGGTGTCGCGTTGGCTGCCGAACGCCGATCAACTCCTACCCGAGGGCTTCGTCTGCCAAGATCGAGCCCAAGCGGCGGCGGCGGCTCATTGGTTCAGCCTTAATCAACGTGAGTGCCTGGTCAAAGCCGATCGCGGTGAAGATAGTATCGGCCATTTCGTCATTCGGCCCGGAGATTTTGCCTCGGTTGAAGCCATCCAAGAGGCACTTAAACCCAACACCTATCTAGCCGACGAGTGGATCACGGTTGAACAGTTACTGCCTTCCTCGGCTTTACTGTCGCCCTCATTGGAACTGTTTGTACCACATAAAGACGCCGGTGAGCCAAACATCACCTATTTGTGTGGTCAACATTTTTTGGAGTTTGCCGGCGCGCACGGAATTTGGGTGAGCCGAGAATTGTATGAGGCCGCCT
>JAGRCC010001081.1:0-851 GCA_020433785.1 Anaerolineae bacterium | reverse complement strand
GCGGCTTGCAGATTGCCGCCCGCCTGCAAGAAATGGGCTATGTCGGCCACTTTGATATTGACACCATTGTTGATGATGAAGGCCGCATCTTCTTAGTGGAAATCAACGCCCGGCGAACGGGCGGCACGCACGTCCACGAATTTGCCTACCATTACCTTGGCCCGGACTATCTGGATAAATTTGTCTTACTTGGCAACGACTCAATTGATAGCGGCTCGATTATTGATTATAATGAATTAATGCATGCTATTGGTGATTTGCTCTTTCCGATGCCAGGCCAGCAGCAAGGCGTGGTGATTACGGTCACGTCAGCCTTGGAGGCTCACGAATTTGGCTGCATCGCTATCGCCGAATCAACCGAACAAGCCCTGGCGCTCCATCGAACCCTGGCCGAACGAGTTCGTAATGCCAGTAGGCGGACATAACCTCTTAATTACTACGCGATATTCCTCTGGAAGTAACGGTCACCTTTAGAAACAGTGCAAGTCCTATCATTATCACTTATTGTCCCAAATCTATGACCTAATTGTCCCAATTTTATGACAGACTCCAGGCTTCAGTTATGATATAATGATGTGGGTTTCCAATAAAGAACATTCGAAAGTCAGTTAATCAGGTGACGGACGCTTCATCGCCCCAGCGCACTCAAGTACCGCCACTTGCAGAGTTAAAAACCATTCATTATTTTATTTAGCACAATTAGGAGGCATCTCTATGATCCCTGAGTCAGTGAAAGAGTTACCACACCCATCTGACCAACTTCCGCCCCATTCATCCGTACCTGCGCCCTGGCAATATGTCCCGGCGGAAAAATGGAACGATTGGCGCTGGCAGTTGAGTCATCGGCTCAA
>JAGRCC010001080.1 GCA_020433785.1 Anaerolineae bacterium | reverse complement strand
TCGATAATTATCGCGCGCCACATCAGCGGAGGTGTAATAAGTGTAGAGCGACAGCAGCGAGGTCAACGCCAGCCCGGCCAAACAGGCGCTGCTTAAGCCCACCCCTACCCACCGTGGTCTAACCAGTCGAGCCAGATGAACCAATCCGGCCGCCAGCAGAATTGCCAGCGCCGGCGCAGCGACCAACAGAAATTTGAGAAAAGCCGGATTGAAAATAAGGGCGGTCAAGATCACCGGGCCAAAAAACCAGAGGAGCAGCAGAAGCGTGACAAATGTGGGACGTGGGACGTGGGCCATTGTGGGTTCGGAATTGGACAGAGAGGTAGTCGCTGTTACCTGTGGGATTTTATACGATAACCCGGCCACAGCCAGCATCACTAGCACAGCCATTCCGATAATCGACAGCCAGCCCGTGTCATACGGCCACGATAGTCCGAAGAGGAGGGTATCGCCGATGGTTTGTAGAATGTCCGTCAAAACTGCCGGCTGCGGCTTCGACGGCCAGGTCGTTACTTGTCGCCAGGCCGTGGGCAGCCAGGGCAGGTAAAGCAGGAGGGGAATAAGTTGGAGGAAAAGCCAGGAGGGGAATGATGAATGATGAATGATGAATGATGAATGATGAGTACTGACGGCTGATGGCTGACGGCTGATGGCTAACAGCTGATAGCTAACTGCTACCACGGCGGCGGCCCAGACAATAGGGTAAGCGTAGTGAGTGTACAGTCCGGCGGTGACCGTGATGACGTAACCGATTTTGAGCCAAGGGTTTTCAGGTTGATCGACCATCAAAACAGCCAGAAAAACCGTCAGCGTGCCGAGTAGCGTCAGCAGCATGTACATTCGGGTTTCTTGGGCGTAGTAGATTTGAAACGGAGAAATTGCGGCGATTAGCGCTGCTGCCAACCCAATCCGTCGCCCTAAAAGCCGCCTCGCTATCTGCCAGATCAAATAAACACAGGCCACCCCCAACACCGCCGACAGCGACCGTAGCCCGACCTCGCTGTCGCCGAACAGGCCGGTCCAAATTTTGAGCAGCCAGTAGTAAAAGGGCGGGTGAATATCGAAAGCGGTGCGTTGGGCGATCTCGGTGAAACTGCGTCGGGCCAGGGCGACACTGTTGCCTTCATCTGACCAGAGGGATTGGCCGGCCAGATGGTAAAATCGAAAAAAGGCGGCCAGCAACAATATGAGCCATAGAGCCAGGCTGGTCAGGCGCCGCATTTTTGTCGCCAAAACAGCCATACGCCCCCTAAAATAACCAATCCTAACCCCACTCCCCCGGCCCGATTAAACTGAAAGCCCGTCCTCTCGACCACGATGCTGTCGAGGATAAACGGTGGTTCAATAACTTCAATCGTAACGACGTGCGGCTCCGGCCCCAGTCCTTGCGCCACCGAAATGATCCCGGCCTGAGCCCCAATTTCAACCGGTTCGGCTTGATCGACCTGTATCCGCGCCCGTCCGGTATCACCGGCCAGGTCGAGCGATAGCGCCTGCCCTTGAAACGTAAACGTAGCCGAGTCACCGGACTGTTCGGCCTCTAAGGCGGTTTCAAAAAGTGCGTTCGCCGTGGTGATCGGTTGCCAATCGCCTTGGTAAGTGACGGCCCAGTGATCGGCTTGATGCCAGCCGGGGTACATCATCGGCGGCTGGTTGGCCTGGATTTTGATCGCGTCATAGACCGGCATCGGCGTAAAATCCGGCTCGACCATACGGAAATAATATTGCGGATTGGTCTCCCGCTCCCGGTCATCGGCCTGCTTGAAAAACCAGTAGAAACCGACCCCCAACCAGGGCCACTCTTGCTGGATGCGTTGGTAGGCCAAGGCCGCGTAGCGCCCCTGCTGCTCCGGCGTGACTCGGCCGTATACCGGCGGCAGTGTACTGTCCGGCGGCAGCGCGTTCCAACTCAGTTCGCTCAGCCAAATTGCTTTATGCGCATCGCCGTTCCGAACCATGACGTCGCGGATGTAGAGCGGTCGTGAGAAATTGAGGACCCGAGGCTGCATGCGCCGATCGGTTGGGCCGCTCCACAGGCCGTAGCCCTGCATCGCCAGCACATCGAAATAAGGAGCCGCGCCGGCATCGTACATCTGTTGTAAGAAAAGAACATCGCTCAACCCACCGGGGCTAACTGGCCAACCGTTCGCGTCATAACGACGCTCCCGATCCAGTTCAATGGTAGCCGCCAGCGCCCCCATTACCACGATGGCATTCGGATCGACCGCTTTGAGGCGGGTATAGCCTTCTTTGAGCAGGGCGGTATACTCTTCGGCGCTGATCGGTTTGTAGCCCCACTCCGGGAAGATATTCGGCTCATTCCAGATTTGATACGCCGCAATGCGACCCTTGTATCGCGTCGCCACCGCCTCAACAAAGTCACCGTAGTCGGTCAGGTCATCAGGCGGAGCAAAGGTGCCGATGGTGTCGGTCAGCGCCCGGGTCCAGGTAGGCGGATTGCTGAGTCGGGCCATAATGCTGATATCGTATTGGTCGGCTAGATCGATAATATTATCGTACTTTTCCCAGGCCGATTTGTACGGCTCGTGGCGGCGATCCTCAAAATCGCCTTTGGCATGAATTTCAATGTCCTCCCACGGAAACTCCTGCCGGATCCACTTAATCCCGGCCTCAGAGATGAGGCGCATCGCCTCTTCGCGTTTGGCCGGTTCGACCTCATTTTGCAGAAACGTATTAACCCCATATGGGTTGACCCCGGCATACCGTACCGGCACATCATCCGCAACATCCAGTGGCGGCTGCAACCGCGTCAGGCCGTACTGGATCGCCCCGGAGATTTGCGGTAAGGTCGCCTCCTCCCCGGTAATGTTGAAGAGAAACAGTTGGATCGGCTGCTGCGCCGCCACCACTGCCGCCGCAACAATCACCAGACTCACCAAACAGATAACGATCAGTTTTAGCTTCATAACCCCTAATTTTAGCCACAGCCCC
>JAGRCC010001079.1:4922-5758 GCA_020433785.1 Anaerolineae bacterium | reverse complement strand
AAACCGGATATCGGTTCTGCGCCCGCTGTTGTGCATTTGCATTTGCCAGACGTAATCCGTTGTGTAAGCGGCGTTTAACTGGTAACAAGCATTCAGATCGACTAGTTCGGCCGGGTGAACTTCCACGAGCGTTGGTTTCTCCTCAAGTGGATTATGGAATAATCTTTGGCAACTCTTTAACTATCCTTAGGTGACTCGATTCTAGCATCAGGGTATCGAAATGGCAAACATTTTTGGCGCTTAATTGGCGGGGCAAAATACAAGAGCGAGCCGAATTTGGCTCGCTCTTGTCTATCGAACTCATTGAAAAGGTGACTGGCCTTTAATCTCCCTCTATTTGAGTAAAGGTTCCAGTCACCTAAATAGGTTCAAAAATCTTAAACAAATTGTTATCCAGCTACAGCCAAACGGGGTCGAAATTTATAGCCGTAGATAATGACCCCCTCTTCACCCTGTGTGCGCAGCTTACGGGTGACCATCTCAACCGGCATGCCGATTTCAACTTCACTATTAGCCACATCCGTCAACTGGGCTGTAATTAAAGGCCCTTCTTCTAATTTGACTAAAGCCACCGTGTATGGCGCTGATTCTTGATAGCCTTCGGGCGCGTTGTGCACAGTAGTAAACGAGTATACTTCGCCGCGACCACTAAATTGGAAATCCGGTTGGCGGGTGTCGTCGGCGCATTCCAAGCAAACATCACGCGGCGGGAACATTTTAACGCCACACTTGGGGCAAACTTCACCCACCAATTGATACCGCTGCGAGTTTAATCGCCAATGTCGAGCAATTTCCGTAGTCATCTTCTATTTATCTCCTTATTGGTTTACGCGTTC
>JAGRCC010001079.1:0-4874 GCA_020433785.1 Anaerolineae bacterium | reverse complement strand
CAATATTCTGCGTCATCCCTAACGCGGCATTTTTAATTTGATTGTCACCGGCCTCGCTCCGTAACTGCTGGACGGCCTCTACAATTTGGTACAGCCCGGTAGCTCCAACCGGATGCCCCCGCGCCTTCAAGCCGCCTCGAGTCGAAATCGGAATTTTTCCCTCCGGCGTAATTTCACCATCTATCGCCAGCCAGGTACCGTGACCACGCTGGGCAAAACCGCTTGCTTCCAAACTCAACGCCGCCATAATGGTAAAAGCGTCGTGTAGTTCAAAGAAATCGATATCCGCCGGGCTAACTCCGGCCTGTTTATAAGCCCGCATTGAGGAGTCCTCGGCGGCCTGCAACCATAGCGGATCGCGCCGATCGTGCACGCTCAGGGTGTCGGTGGCCAGAGCACTGGCTTTGATGCGGATAGCATTGTCGGTAAATTCACGGGCCTGTTCGGTGGGGCACAAAATGACAGCGGCGGCGCCGTCGGCCATGGGACTGGCATCTAACAGCCCCACCGGGTCGGCTACAACGCCGCAGTTAGCAAAGTCCTTTTTCGTGATCGGATTTTGGAACATAGCGTTGCTGTTGGCTGCCGCATTAGCGTGGGCATTGATAGCAAACCCGGCAAAATCCTCACGAGCAACGTTGTACTCGTGCATATAGCGTTTCATAATCAGGGCATTTAAGGCCACAAACGTGATCCCGTGAATTACCTCGTAATCGGCGTCGGCCGCCCCGGCCAACCCGGCGGATAGCTGTGTACCCACGTCGTCAGTCATCTTTTCGACGCCGACGGCAATGACGATGTCCTGCAATCCACTAGCTACGCCAATGTAAGCCTGCCGAAAGGCGGCAGCGGCGCTGGCACAGGCCGCTTCCACTTTCACCGCCTCAATGCCACGCAGGCCGGCAAAATCGGCGATTAGGGTGCCCAGGTGAGATTGGCCGGAAATTTCACCGGACAGCATATTGCCGACGTACAGCGCATCGGCGCGTTCGATATTAGCATTACGCATAGCCGCAGCCACGGCATCGTAGGCTAGGTGGCGCAGGCTGCGTCCCCAATGTTCGCCAACGGGGGTTTGTCCTATTCCTATAATTGATACGTCTCGCACAGTTTACTCCCTGGAAGGTAGTTAGTTGGTTTGGATAGTTGGATAGTTAGTTAGTTGCCTGGTTTTGACCAGCTATTGTCAATTCCTTTTGTTTAGCACTTGTTATCATCGCTTGAGCGATTAGTGCATCTTGAGTTTGTTTCGATACCGCACATAAGTAGCGTAATCGATCTCGACCCGTCGGTTGATATAATCCTGAGTGGTTGGAGCCGATTTCTGCTTGTCCGGCAAACGATCCGCTGCATTGATGACAAAGGCATCACTGCCGGCTCCGGAGCCGAATGATACACACAAAATTTTATCGCCAGGGTGGGCGATATCCAGCACAGCGGTTAATCCCAAAACGCTCGCTCCGGCATAGGTATTACCAACCACCGGCGAGAGCAGCCCAGTTACCCACTGTTCTTTCTCAAAACCCAGTTCGGCGGCGGCTCGCTCCGGGAATTTGCGATTGGGTTGGTGCAGAATGACGTAGGCAAAATCTTGAGCCGTGTAGCTTAGTTCTGCCATAATCGTCTGGGCTGCCGACAACACGTGATGAAAGTAGGCCGGTTCGCCGGTAAATCGCTGGCCGTGACTGGGATAGTGGGTGGTTGGACGCCGCCAAAAATCCGGCGTATCAGTTACGTGGGAGTATGTGGCTTCAAACACGGCTAAACTCTCTTCGGCCGCACCTATTACAAACGCTGCTCCACCTGAGGCCGCCGTGAATTCGAGCGCATCGCCAGGGCGGCCCTGAGCCGTATCCGCGCCAATACCCAGTACATAACGCGCCATTCCTCCGGCGACAAACCCGATGCCGGCCTGAATGGTTTCTGTGCCGGCCTTGCAGGCAAACTGCCAGTCGGCCCCTTGCGTAGCCGGGGTGGCGCCAATTGCTTCGGCGATGATAGTACTGGTCGGTTTGACGGCGTAGGGATGACTTTCGCTGCCCACCCAAACGGCCCCAATTTGCTGTGGATCAATTTGGGCTCTAGCCAGAGCATTGCGCGCCGCTTCCAGACCAATGGTCATGGTATCTTCATCCGGCCCACCTACGGCTTTTTCTTTGATGGGAACGCCCCCTTGTCCGTCATTCCAGATTCTGGTTACTTCTTTGGCCGGCAGTCGATACATAGGGATGTAGCACCCATAGCCGACGATACCGACTTCCGTGTTAGGTTTCATGAGAGGCATGGTCTGCTCCATAATTTAAGAAATATCTGAAAGAATTGAAAGTTATTATCCATTAAGTAAAACTTATTGCTGTGGGCTAATTGGTCTAATCTTAACCAGAATTTACCAGGTATTTTAATTTTTGTCGATATTTTGTCAAAGATTTGTTTTATTCTGGCGATCCTGGTCAATTAAAGCTTTAGCCCTTTCCTCGCGAATATTGTGTTCTGATACCAGGATGTCGGCGATGCGTTGGACCTGATCGGCGGGGGCTCCGGCGGCCAGAGCGACCTGCCGTGCGTGGAGACGCATATGTCCGGTCTGAATGCCTTCGGTGGCTAAAGCGCGCAGGGCGGCTAAATTCTGCGCTAAACCCGTTGCAACCATGATTTCGGCCAGAGTTTGCGCAGGAGGATTTCCTAATATCTTCATCGATACACGGGCGGTCGGGTGGGCTTTAGTGGCCCCTCCGACGGTACCCACGCTCAGCGGCATATCTAAAACGCCTTTCAAGAACTTACCGTTATCCAAAGTAATCAATGACCAATCGGTTAAACTCGTGTAGCGACCATTGCGTGCGGCGTAAGCATGCGCTCCGGCTTCGAGCGCACGCCAGTCATTGCCGGTGGCGAGGGCAACGGCATCGATGCCGTTCATAATTCCTTTGTTATGGGTGGCGGCCCGATACGGGTCGGCTGCGGCGAAAGCCCAGGCTTCAAAGATAGCCTGCGCAACCTGCGCGCCGCTCATCCCCGGCCGGGCCAGTTGATCGACCGGAACCAGCCCTTCGGCCCGCGCCGTGCGGCGGTCGGTCAGATTTGATAATATTCTCAGATTGACGCGCCCGCCCGTCATTTGCTCAAGTAGCGGAGCGATGGCTTCAACAGCGGTGTTGACGGCATTGGCCCCCATCGCATCCCGGCAGTCGTACAGCAAATGCACGATGAGCATCGGCCCGGCCGGCGTGTTGGGTAGGGGACGGCATTCGATTCCTTTGGCTCCGCCACCTAATTTTTGGATAGTCGGATGAAAGCGGTTGGCGACGGCCAGCAGTTTGGGTTCAGCTGCGTTAACTTTAGCCGCAGCTTCATCTAAATTCGTCAGATCAAGCAATTGCACCTGGCCGATCATCAGCGGTTCGCTGCTGCTGGTCTTAAACCCGCCGCCCGCGCCAATCAGCTTAGCGGCGTAACTGACCGCAGCGACAATGCTCGGCTCTTCAACGACCATCGGCACAATGAACTCTCGGTCGTTGATTAAAAAATTTGTACCCAGACCCAACGGTAGAGTGTAGCGCCCGATGACATTCTCGATCATCGAGTCAGCCTGCTCTAAAGTAAGACCACACTTCAGAGTCTCGATATCATGGTGGTCTAGATTCGCATAGTTAGCGACTCTGTCTAATCGTTCAGACGGCGATAGTTTATAAAGACCGGTTGGAATATGACTTGGTGTCAACAAATTGCCTCAATTTGAGCGAGTTATCTTCAAAATCTACACTCTTAGTTCTAATCAGCTTACATTTTAGCAGATTGAAGCTCTCAAAAACTATCAAATTGTGCAAAAAATCACTTTACGGACATAATATCGCTAATTTGTGGCTAGTTAGGCCACAGTTGATGATTTCCGTACGACGTCTGATTAACAATGCTATTCGGTTAAAACAGTATAGCAGTTAAATATTAACTCTTGACTGTCTTTAATAGGCAAAAAAAAGGCTCCTAGTTAATAGAAGCCTTTTTTATTTCAGTCGGAAGATTAAGCGCGCGCTTCTGCCGGAGGCCGGCCGGTAACCCGGCGGAATAGGGAGCCTAACTCCCCTTGGCTCCACGAGACCAAAATGGGCACTGCGTTGAAAATAGAGGAGTAAGTACCACTAACGATACCGATCAGAATGATGGCAATAAATTGCCGGATGGTCGCGCCGCCGAACAGTAAGATAGCAACCACCACAAAAATAGTACTGATCGATGTCATTACACTGCGGGTGAGTGTTTCGAGCAGGCTGCGGTTACAAACCGTTTCAAAAGTCTCGGTTCGGTAACGGGGCAGATTCTCGCGGATGCGGTCAAAGACGATGATGGTATCGTGGACGGAGTAACCAATAACGGTGAGGATAGCCGTCAGGAAGAGTGCATCTACTTCCCAACCGGCGATAATACCAAAAATGGCAAATGCTCCGGAAGTGACCAAAATATCGTGCAGCATCGCGGTGACGGCGGCCACCCCATAGCGGAAGGCATTCGGCACAGAGCGAAAGGCGATGACGAAAAAGACCAGAATAGCAATTGACGCGGCAATAACCGCATAGACTCCGGCTTGGGTGACTTCCTGCCCAATCGTCGGTCCAACTGCGTCAAACCGGAGTTCCGTAAAGTCGCCCAGTTGTTCCCTGATCCGATCTTGGACGGCCGCTTTAGCCTCATCGTCCAGGAATTTGGAGCGGATCAAAATGGTTTGTTGGCCCAACTGCTCGGCGGTGGTGACGGTGGTGTCATTAAAGGTTTCGCCGTTGTGGGTGAAACTGGTAAAGATTTGACGGACGGCAGCAGGTTGGGGCTGCTCGGCAAATTGCAGTTCCATCAACGAGCCGCTGGTGAAATCGATACTG
>JAGRCC010001078.1 GCA_020433785.1 Anaerolineae bacterium | reverse complement strand
CATGCTTCCCCGCCTACGCGAGGACAAGCTTAGCGGGAATCCAGCCTGGCAATGGGAGTAGATGCCCGATAAAAACATTCGGGCATGACAGAGGAGCCTGCCGAAAACCTCTCATTACTTAATTTACGGTGTACTAATTGAGATCAGTGAAATCCGTTCAATCCGGGTGATCCGTGTTCCATAATTTTCGCGGCTGGCGCAAATTTGCCGCACCAACGCCGTAATGCGTAATGTTTTACGAACTACGCAATAATCCGGATATAAAGATACGATTTCATAACATTACCTATGCCCAACTACACTACCGTCATTCAAAAATACGCCCAACCGGACGTGGTTAACTTTTGGAAAGCCCTGAGCCAGACCGGCTTGCAGCAATGTGAGCGAGAGATGGTGGCTCGCTATTTTCCCCGACAGGGCCGCCTGCTCGATATCGGCTGCGGCACGGGCCGGGCCGTGCTGGCCCTGAGCCAGGTCGGCTACGACGTCACCGGCATCGACGTCAGCCAGGCCATGCTCGCCGCCGGACGCAGCCTGTCACACGAGGCCCAGCTGGCCGGTGCTAATCTGCTCAACCTGCCCTTTGTCGATGAGTCCTTTGACGGGGTCTTCATGTTTTTCGGGGCGCTCCAGCACATTCCGGGTTGTGATAATCGCCGCCGGGCGCTGGCCGAGATGGCCCGCGTCACCCGCCCGCACGGACGGCTGATCCTGGGGCTGGACAACGTAGCGCCGGGGCTGACTTGTTATCGGTACTGGTTGAACCAAAAACTTCGATCGTCCGCTTCAAAACCGGCCTCCACTCATAACCACATACCTCTTTCGACCACCGATGCCGACTCAACCTTGTGGGATCGGCAGACGCGGCAGATGCACCCACTCGTCTGGCACGCCCGCGGCCTGGCGCGAACGCTGCGCTGGCGCACCTGGCCCGGCCTGCGGGATGATCTGCGCCGCCTTAGCCCGTTCAACACCTCCGTCGAACCGGGCGATGTCTGGGTCGCCCAATTTGCCATTCCGACCACCCCCGGCCGGATTTATTACCACCTCTACCAGGTCGATGAGTTAATCGCCGACGCCGCCACAAGCTGGCGGCTTCTCGATCACCACAGCGGCAGCGAACTGAACGAGCAGCAAGTCTATCCCGCCGCCATTCGCGGACAGGATAAGCAGTTGTTCTTTGCCTTTGAGCGGGAGTAGCGGATAGCCGGTCGCTGTCAGCATTTACTGTCAGCGATTAGCTTGTCTCTTGTTCGTCCTGCCGTTCCTAAAATGGTTCGTCAATACCTTGTGAGCGGGGTATGTTGCGCCGTGCAAGAGGCGATCAACATCGTGATCGAGGCATGAAGATCAAGAATTTAATCGGCGTACAACCTTGCCGTCCCCCGAGCACGGGCCTAAAGACCCGTGCTGAGAGAGCGAAGCCCTACGGGCTAGGATTACGCCATCAGAGGGCGCTTTAGCGTTCTTCGCTCATTCAACGCGATGGCTTTAGGATTCCTCGTGCCTGTCTGAGAGGTGTTTAGCCGCCAATCATCACCTGGGTGTTCAAATATAAAGACCCCGGTCTAAATAAAAAAGACCGGGGTCTTTGTAAAAAGACACCTGGGTGATCCAAGCCCGTTGTTAACTTGCCGGGCTGGCCTTGAAAGGGCCCCCTAAGAACCATCCATTGCTGTCTTGGCTCTGGCTGCATTTTGCTGTGTCAAGAAGGTGTGCCTCTAAGGTGAAACTTAGTCAGCTTTCCTTTCAAACAGTAACCACTTTCTAAGACGAATCAAACCGATTTCCTGTGAATTTCTGCTCTAATCTAAATAGGCTCCTTTGTGTCGCCTTGAGCTTAAAAGATGCTAAGTTAGACACGTTGCGAGTTTTGTCCGATGCCATCCCAAGCTGCGCTTGGAGTCAATTCGTTCTACATCTTGTTGTAGAATGCTAAGCCAAATTCACGTAAGATTGAGAGATAAATACCTTCCGCATTTGAGCTGGAGTAAGAGGTAAATGGTTATTAGAGCTTGAATCACCATACACTCCTTACTTATTACCCCTTACGCTCCTGCGCTATGTGGAAGGTATTCATTCTCCATTCTTTATTACCATATGAAAACCAAGTAAATATTCCTGATTCAATCCTTTACCATCAATGACCTAAGCCAAGCACGCCATGACTCCATTTGAAAATCATCCTTATCAATTAGGTTTGAACACAGGCTTCGTTTTATGGTTAGTCTTAGCCTCACTCGGCTGCTTACCGGGCTAGCATATCTATTCAACGCAGCACCTCATCAAAAGGCAAGGGGAGAGTATCATGCTTCATCGTTTCAAACCTCAACCTAGGATCATTCAATTTAGCCTGGCCCTACTGTTAGTTGGGCTTTTGACCGTTCTGGTGACAGCCCCGCAAGCTTTGGGGACGGTCATTATCACCGCCACCAAAACGGATGCGCTGCTGGATGACGCCGATGGCAACAATGTACCCAGCCCCGGCGACACCCTGTCCTACACCATCATCATTCAGAACACCGGCGATACGGACGCTACCAACGCCGTCTTCAACGATACCATTGATAACAACACCACCTTCGTGCCCAACTCATTGGAAACCAGCCCGCTGGCCCGCAACGACAGCTATAGCACCGTCGGCAACGTACAGTTGACCGTGCCTGTTGGCACCGGCGTGCTGGCCAACGACGACGACCCCGACGGCAGCGGCGGGTTGAGCGTTACCGTCACCGCCGGGGGCACGGCCAACGGTGGGACTTTCGCCATTGCGGCCGATGGGAACTTCTCCTACAACCCGCCGCCCGGCTTCTCCGGGGTTGATACCTTTACCTACAACCTCACCGACGGCGAGGGCAACAACAACGGCGCCATCGTCAGCATCACCGTCGGCCCGGTAGTCTGGTTTATCAACAACACCGCCGGTGGGCCAGGCGATGGGCGCTTCACCTCGCCCTTCAACAGCATCGCCAATTTTAACACCATCGCGGCTGACGATCCGGGTGATTATATCTTTGTCTACCAGGGCAGCGGGGCCTACAGCGGCGCGATGACCCTGCTCAACAACCAGCAGTTGATTGGCGAAGGCGATGGTTTGACCATTTCGCCCAATCTGTCTATTGCCGCCGGAACGCGGCCAACCATCGCCAACGTCAACCTGGCCTCGGGCAACACGGTGAGCGGGCTGAACATCAGCACCAATACCGGCACCGGCATCAGTGGGACCAGTGTCGGCACGCTGACGATCAGCAACGTCTCGGTCAGCAACAGCGGCGGACCTGGCGTCAGCTTGAGCAATGGGGTGCTGAGTGTGGCCTTCGATAGCGTTTCCAGTAACGGGGGGACGAACGGCATCTCCCTGTCCGGTGTCACCGGCAGCTTTGCTTCCAACGGCGGTACGATCCAGAACAGCACCAGCCATGGGGTGTTGCTGAACAATACCAGCGGGGCGATGACCGCCTTTAGTTTTACAAACAGTACTGTCTCGGCCAGCGGTGGTGATGGCCTCCGCGTGAGTCTGGCCGGGAACGCCAGCCTGGGGAAAGCTGAAGTCGCCAGCAGCACCTTTACCGGCAACAACATCGGCGTCAATCTGGTGACAAACGATACGGCCAATATGGGCTTTGACATCCACAATAACCCGACCATGAGCGGGACCAGTACCCAGGTTAATATCTCCGCCCTTGATCCAACCCACAACAACAGCACCGGCCCGACAATGGAAGGTTACATCCGCAACAACACCATCACCACCAGCCCCACCGGCAGCACCTTCATCGGCCTGTGGGTGGTCTCAGATGGCGATGGCGACATTACCGTTGATATCAACAACAACACCATCACCAACTTTGGCGAGAGCGGCATCGCGGTCGAATCGCGCGGCGGCACGGGCGATGTCAACGCCCGGATCGCCAATAACAGTGCCACCACCACAGCCACCTTCCCCCTGGACGGGATGTTCCTACGCGCCGGCAACGGCACGTCCGGCGAGACCAACCGCCTGTGCGTCAACCTGAGCGGCAACAATATGAACGGCGGCGGCTCCGCCGTGGCCGATTACTATCTGGACCGCTTTAATTCGCCCTCTACGGTCTTTCAGCTTCAGGGCTTGTCGCCGTCGCCGGCCACGCCGACCCAGACCGAATCCTTCGTCGCTTCGACCGATTCGGCTCCACCGGCCACAGCCTATGTCGAGACCGGCACCTACACCGCCGCCACTTGTACCACGGTTAGCTTGGCCATGGCCCCCGTCTCCGGCCCCATGGTTGCCCAGGCGGCCGAGCCGGCCACCCCGGAAGTGGTCGAGCCGGCAGCGCCCCAGGCTGAGGCTGCTCCGACCTTTATCACCCCCGGTGGCTATCACGGCCTGGCTTCGCCACTGCGGGCCCCCATCACGCCGGTTAACCTCGGTACGCTGAATCCGGGTGAACAAATTGAGATCACCTTTCAGGTGACCATCAATTCCGGCTTCAGCGGCTCGGAAGTTTGCAACCAGGGCAATGTCACTGCCGATGGCGGGCTCAATGTCCTGACCGATGATCCCGATTTCAGTGGGCCGACCTGCACCCCGGTTACTGCCCAGACCGGCAGCATCACCGTCGTCAAAGAGGCCAACCCGGCCGATGGCACCGACTTCGCCTTTACCTCCGACATTCCCGGTGGGGCGAGTTTCAGCCTGGATGACGAGGCCAGCCAAACCGACGCGATCAGTCAAACTATCACCTTTGATGGCCTGGCGACCGGCAGCTACGCCATTACCGAAACCCTACCTGTCGATTGGGAGTTGGATAGCGCCACCTGCACCGGCGGCAGCGACA
>JAGRCC010000118.1 GCA_020433785.1 Anaerolineae bacterium | reverse complement strand
GGTGACGGTCACTTTTGCCGGGGCAAAGCCATTGATGGTGTCGATGAGGCGGGTGTTTTTAACCAAGTGACCGTCGCCTTGAGCCATGGTTCTCAAACCACAAACCGCTCGTAGTCGTTTTGGCAGGGATTGCCCCACACGGCCCACAGCTCGTGGGTGGCAGGGCGCATGATGGCGGCGCTGCAGCTTTCGATCCACAACGGTTCTTCGGCGTGAACGCAGACACCGCTGCTGGCTTCGTGATTGCGGGTGAGCGCGACCAAATCGTCCAGGCTGATGCCGCCTGGCTTGAGCCGGTTTTGGGCCACGCTTAACCGCGTTTCAGAGCTGGCCCGCGATTGGGGCAGCCGTTCCCGTTCGACCTCGATATTAGAGGGTAGCAGACAATGGTTGGTATGCACCATCGAACCGTGGTCGACTGCTACAACGTGGCAGCGCGAGGCCATCGCCTCAACGTTGTAGCCGCGGCCGTGGGCGTCGATCAGCATGTAATTATGGGCGCCGGCCAATCGAGCGTCGGTGATGCAGGCCAAAGCCGCCTCGATGTTATCCTGCGCCAGCACCTGGCGAATCACAAACGGCCAGGTGACCCCCACCTGGCCATCGCCGCCTAATAAATTATTAACCCCAACCGCAATCCCGGCCTCGTTCATGCCGATCATGCCCACGCAGCCGACAATCGTCAGGGTGAGAAAGCTGAGGCCGTTGGCCGGTTTTCCGCGCAGCAGCATAACAAACGGCGTGGCGGTGGCGTGCATATCCCAAGTTTGGCCGTAAAAACCCTGCCCCTCGGCGGCCGCATCCGGGCTAACAATAAAGGCGGTGCAGTTATCGGCGCCGGGCTGCGCCGGGACTTGGCCGCGTTGGGCCACAGGTTCGGCATTATAAACCGTGTCGATGAAATCGGTGAAACCATTGAGGATGATCAGTTCCGGCAAGCCGACGCCGGTGGCCTGGCTCATCCCCCGCAGTTCGGCCATTAAGGCTGGGGCGTAGGCTTCGTGATAGGGTAGGCAAGCTTGACCTAAAGCCAGCACCTCGGCCCGGCTCAACTCCCGGCCGGTCCACTTTTTATCGCTGCTCAGCCGGACGCGCTCTTCAGCCAATTCGGGGATTTGGTCGGCGTAAGCCAGGCCGTGCTGATAGCCCAAATCAGCCGGACGGCCCGAGACGTCTAAAACTCTAAATTTTGGCATGGCTTAATTCTCTCAAGGCTTTGGGGCTCAGGCGTGGGGGCCGAGTCGGCTGATAGGGTCGATGGTTTCCGGGTTGACTCTAAATCAAACAACTGGCGCACTTTGGACGAATATTCTGCTCCATTACCGTGTACGGCTTCGTGTTTCAAATGAAGGGTTGGTTTGTGCAAAATCTTGTTGACCAGGCGGTGGCTCATCGTGGCAATCAATTCTCGCTCACGCTCGCTGAGATCAAGCTTATTAAACAGCCGATCCAACTCCCGCTGCCGCATTTCTTCGATCTGGCTGCGCAAGTCGGTTATGGTCGAGACCACATCCAGCGACATCAGCCACTCTACGGCCTGGGCCACTTCTTCAATGACAATGCGCTCCACCAGGGGGATTTCTGAAACCCGTTCTCGAACATTGTCATCGACCTGACTCTGGAGATCATCGATATCCCGTAGAAAAACGTGGGGCAGCCGGCGAACATCAGGGTCAATATCGCGCGGAACAGCGATATCAATCAGGAACAGGGGCCGATCGGCGCGCTCGGCCATGGCCTGCTCAACCAGATCGTAGGTCAGAATGATGTGAGGGGCTCCGGTCGCCACAATCACCACATCGGCGGTGGCCAGGATGCGCGGCAAATGTTGAAACGTAGCCGCTTTTCCGCCCCAGGTATCGGCCAAAATTTGGGCCCGTTCATAGGTTCGGTTGACCACCGTCACATCGGTCACGCCGCGCTGGATCAGCGCCCGCACCGCCACGGTGCCCATTTCACCCGCCCCGATGAGCGCCACCCGTTTGCCGACCAAATCACCCAAAAGCTGCTGAGCCAGCCCGGCCGCCACCGAGCTAACCGAGGCCGGGTTAACGCTGATCCGAGTTTCGGTACGCACGCGCTTACCGGCATGGATAGCCGCTCGAAACAAACCGGATAACACCGTTCCGGCGGCCTTTTGCGACAGCGCCGCCTCATAGGCATCGGTAATTTGACCTAGAATTTGGGGCTCACCCAGCACCATCGAGTCTAGCCCGCACGCCACTCGAAACAGGTGGCGAATGGCATGTTCGTCTTCCATAATATAGAGATGTTCGGCAAAGATGCTGGCCGGCGTGTCGCAGGCGCGGCTGAGCAGATCGATGATGGCCCGGCTGCCCTTCAGGGGGTCGCGCACTGTAGCATAAACTTCCATGCGGTTGCATGTGGACAAAATGACGCCTTCCATCACCGTTTCAAGATGGGCTTGCTGGTGGTGGGTTGTATCAAAATGAGTCAGCGCTGATTTTAGGGACGTAGGGGAGAAGCTGAGTTGTTCTCGAATTGCGACAGGGGCGGTTTTGTGGCTTAGCCCGATTAGTAAGACTTTCATGCGTTTTTTATCCTATTTTAAGATTACCTGCGGTAGAAGTAGTCAAGCTATGTAATTGTAATTATAAATTAGGGTCGATTCATCGCAAGGATAAAGGGCCAATTTGCTCAAATGTCAGGCGCTCACACTCGTTGTGCTGGTTCAGAGGACATCCATCCTGACCTGCTTATGAGGGATGATGACAATAAGTCCAGGATTTTACCGCTCGAGGTGGCAGTACTAACTTGTGAACTGTGGCACTATTTCGGACCGCCGTATTATACCATTCCCGCCGACTTTGACAATTTGGCTATAAACATCATTGGACAAGCTGATTAATCGATCTCATCCTTACCACCATCCCGGTCCACCAGATCGGGGGCGCAAGCGGCGGGGAACTCTGAAAGGCTAATCTAAGCAGGATTTGAAGGTGATTTCACTTTAGGGGAGATTTGGTCATTTTTTATGGGGAGCGACAAAGTTTACTTTGTCTGACAAAGCAAGCTTTGTCGCTCCATCTGAACGAAGAGAGTAGAGCCAGGCAGCGACTGGCTCTACAAAGAGTGGCTACTCCTCGATCACCTGACCATCGGCGTCAACCACCACCACCGGGCCGATCGGTTCAAGCTGAGGTTCAACCTCCTCAGCGTTGCCGACCACCACGATGATGGGCGACTCGGTGTCGATGTATTTGGCCGCGGCGGTGAGGGCCTCCTCAGCCGTTACGGCTTCCAGGTTAGCCAGATAATCGTTTAGCTCCTCAATCGGCACGCCGGTTAGATAACGGTTGCTAAGCTGGTCGGCAAAATCGGCCGGATCTTCGATGCGCAAGGCATAGTTGCCAATGAGCAACCCCTTGGCGTCGGTTAATTCGGCCTCGGAAATGGGTTCGGTGGTGATGGTCTTCAACTCGGCCAGAATTTCGCGGATGGCGTCGCCGGTATGGGCCTGGTCCACATCGCTCAACACCCGAAAAGTGCTGATATCGTTGGGCTGGCCAAAGCGGCTGAAGATGCCGTAAGTGTACCCTTTGTCCTCGCGTAAATTATCAAACAGGCGGGACGAAGCGCCGCCGCCCAAGACCGAGTTAGCCACAATCAGCGCGTAGCGGTCGGGATTACGGGCGTTGATGGCCCGGTTACCGATTTGGATGGTCGCTTGCTCCGATTCAGGCCGGTCTACCAGATAAATCACCGAGGTGTCGCC
>JAGRCC010001077.1 GCA_020433785.1 Anaerolineae bacterium | reverse complement strand
CATATCCGTGAATAGAGAACATTAAGATAGAATTTTGATTCACGTGAGCACCTCCTTACAGCACAGCATGTATCTTCATTAGTTATAGCGTCAGTTTAATAGAGACGATTAACAGTTCGGCCCATACCGAAAATACCGGCAGCGACCGCAACGACAGGCGTAATGGCAGGATGGTCTATAGTATAATGATAATGATCTGGTCGGATTTGGGAAATTAGGCACAAACCGATGCTTTTCGGGGGAATTGGGAGATAATTGCCCGGAGCGACAAAGTTTACTTTGACCTTACCACAAGTATGACAAAGCCAGCTTTGTCGCTCCACTATTTCTTCGTTGCCGGCGTCGCCCCAGTCGATTTATTCGGCAGTCGGGTTAAACATTTCGACGGTCAGCGGTTGAATATCGATGGGGGCGGCATCGTGGTAGAGCGCTTGATAAGCGGCGATGTAACCGGCCGAAGACCAGGCTTGATGGGCTTTGCCCATGGGCCGGCCGGTCTGGCCATGCAGCCATTCGTTGAATTCCCACTCGCCGTAGAGTCCCAAGCGGCAGGCTTCGGCTAAGGCGTTAAGTTCCTGATGGGCCAGTTCGGTCCGACCAGTTCGCGCTAAAAACCGCACCCACAGCGCCCCGATAAAGGGCCAGATGCCGCCGTTGTGGTAATGGTCGGGTAAATTGAGAAAGTTGGTGACGAAGTAATCTTTCCAGTCAGCCGCGCCGGAGTTAACCGGCGGGTAATAGCACTTCACCGGATAGGGTGAATTCACGCCCACGCCCCACAGGAATTGGAAAAGCTGTTCCATTTGCCGTTCGCTCAACAAGCCCACTAACGCCGCCAGCAAATTGGCGTAGACATCACAGCGCCATGAATACCCAAAAGGACTGATGGCATCGAGCAGATATTGAGCGTTGCCCAGAGTGAATTGGGTTTCAGAGAAGGACTCAAGTGCTTCGGACAGTTTTTGCGCGGTGGGCCAGAATTGACGCTGAATTTTCTCACGAATGGTATCGACCAGCCGGCGATAAGGCTGCGCTTCGTCGCCCATCGCCTCACACACCACGGTAAAATCCTGGCAGGCCAAATACCACAAAACCTCGTCATATAGCACATTGTAAGAGCGCGGAAAGAGGTCCATCCAATCCGATGACTCCGGCACCTCGATCAAACCACAGTTATTCGAGTCGTGCGCTTTGAGCCACTGCATCGCCCGTCCCAAATGGGGATACATCCGCGTCAAGAAATCACGATCGCCGGTGTAGGCCGCGTACCGGCTGCTGCCGATGACAAACCACAGCACCGAGTCAATGGAAGCGATGTTCCCGGTGCCGCTATAATCCGGTTTGCGGGTTTTGATCTGCACGTTGGCCGGAATCTGGCCGGCCTCCGATTGCGTTTCGGCCAAAACTTCCAGCGTACGCTTGAAGCATTCGGTCACATCAGGATCGTTGAGGCGTAGGCTCCACAGGCCGGTTTTAATGCCGTCTCGGCTCCACACGGCAAAATAGTTGGACTCCTCATCGGTTAGCGGGTTATCAGTTAGGCCGGCGGCTGAAAATCCGAGCGGCGTTAAATTACGCCGCAGCGATTCGACCGCCCGCTCCATGCCTTCACGCGCCGGGTTGGCTTTGGTCGGTTTGACCGCTTCAAAGAATTTATAATGCTTTAAGCCTTCCAAAAGCCCCAACGCGTGATGACCGTGGCTAAAGTAGGCCCGTAACTCGACCGCTTTCTTCATCGCGCGGGTGGCATTGCCGACCACAATCCCTCTAAAACCGTACTGGAACAGGTCGACGTCATTTTCGCTGCCGCCGCAGACAAACACCTGGCTGGGCGTCAGAATTAGCGAATCGACCAAAAACTTGACGGCATAACCAATACCGGCCCGTTCAGGAATTATGTCCAGATAGACGTTATGGGAATAAACGAATTTGACCGGAAATTGGGACTCAATTAACTCGCTCTGGAGCGCATCGAGTTGCTCCGGCGATGCATCCGGCCAGAAGTAACTAATTTTTAAGGGCGACTGGTGTTCAGGGTCTTGGAGTTCAAAATAAGAATGGCGCTCGGCCAAAAAAGCCACAATCTCATCGCGCTCAAAACCGGCCTGCAAATGGCGATACCACTCATCGAGTGGGTGTTCGCCCGGCAGGCGATGGATTTCGGTGCCAACCGCCGAGATAATGTAATCAGGTGTACTCAGACCGTACGTTTCAATAGCCTCAAGCTGCTTCGGCAAGCTCTGCCCGGACGCATAGACCAAAATGATCGAATCTTTGTCTTTGCCTAAGGCTTGCTGCCACTTTTCCAAACTTGGCTGGCTGCTGCCAATCCAGGTGTCGTCCAGGTCGGTAACAAGCATGCGGCGCTGATCAAATGTAGAGGTGAAAGCCATGGCGGTTTGGTTATCCTTTCAAAGTCATGATAATTTTCTTAACTCTATTATCACACATATTACACCCCTTGCCAATAGAAACCAAACAAGCCAATTTTACAACGAGCGTCCGTCAGCAGGCAGTAGTCTATCGGCTTAACTTCAAATTCGTAAGCTTATTTCGGGTAAATTTGTTCAAAATCTCTTGACTCTGATATAAAAGCGTGTTATACTCTGCTCATTGTTATTTACACGTGTAAGGTTATTCGTGAAAAGTAGCACGTGTAAGTGCAATTCTATTTTGTTTAACCTGGGCTTTAAGGTGAGTGCCTTAAAGTTGCGCAGCCAATGACGGTACAATGATGAAACGACCAACCCAAGTTGATGTAGCACGGTTAGCCGGCGTCTCAAGAGCCACAGTATCCTATGTAATCAATGGTCAAACCGACGGGCGCGTTCCCATCTCCGAGGACACGCGCCAGCGGGTTTTGGAGGCTGTGGAACAGCTAGGCTATGTGCCGGATGCCCGCGCCCAATCCCTCCGATCAGGCGATACAAATACCATTGGCTTGATTATCCCCGATATTCGCAATCCCCACTTCTGGGAACACGCCGAGGGCGTCGAGCAAGAAGCGCGCGCCTCAGGCTATCATATGCTTTTATCCGACATTGCGCTGAATAGTGAATATGCGGAAGAGATCTTCAAGGGCCTGTCGCGCCGGCGTATCGATGGCTTGATTTTTATGGGGTCTTTCATCGATCAGTCGGAAGAAGCCAAGAAAATCTTAACCATACTCTCCAAGCGAGGGCTACCCCTGGTAGAAATAAGCGATCATAATATCGATTACGAAGTGGATTTTGTGATATCCGATTACCGGGCCGCAACAAATGAGGTTATGGCCTACTTGCTGGCACTACAGCACCGGCGAATTGGGTTGATTTACGGCGTGGCAACACCGGTATTGGCTGAGGATCGTCTGCACCCTTATCAAGAGGGGCTTTTAGCTGCCGGTTTGCCGGTTGAGCAAGAATTAATTGCCCGCTGTGGGCCAACCATTGAGGACGGCTATCAAGCCGCTTTGCAGCTTCTTAAACTGCCAAATCGCCCAACGGCGATCATTTCCATAAACGATCTGCTCGCTATAGGCGCACTGCGGGCGGCCCAAGATCTCGGTTTAGATGTCCCTGCCGATCTGTCTCTGGTTGGGTATGATGATATTCAGATGGCTAAATACCTGGTGCCACGCTTAACAACGGTGGCCAAGGACTCCATTAGAGTAGGACAAGAAGCCGTCAAGCAACTCTTGGCCCGCGTGAATAATCCTGATTTACCTCGACAGAAAATAAACGTCCCCCCCCAATTAATCAAGCGAGAATCGACCGGGCCGGCCCCGACTTTATAGCGGCGGCCCCGATGACGATAATGCCAATGGAGGTGACTATGGTTTGATTTCATCAACAAGAATTTCTTGTAAGCATGGTACAAGTTATATTGTAGTGTGGCTATCACGGATAAAAAAAGGAGATACCGATAATCTTGGCGGACGCCGGTATCTCCACGAGGTAGGTTTCTGCAAATATCAATTGCACTCAAGTGAGATGCAATCGTCTTTGCCGATCCTTTTTGTATGATACAAAAGTTCCACCTGTTTGACAAACCTCTAAAAAACTCCGGCAGCCAATTCTCACCCGTTGGGTGTTCGTTCAATTTTCATTTTATTCACACATACTCTCAAGGAGGAGTGAACATGAAAAAGCAAAATGTTTTGCTCGTTATGTTTTTAGTCTTTAGTATGATGCTGGCCGCCTGTGGCGCTCAGCCCCAACAAACGCAGGCTCCCGCTGAAGAACCGCAGGAAGAAGCCGCCCAGGAACAAGCGGCTGAACCGGCCGAAGCTGAAGCTGTTTCAGAAGAACCTATCACACTGACGTATCTCGTTGATGATGGCGAGACCGATCTACTTCTGGCCCACGCCTTTGCCGATGGCTATATGGCGCTGCACCCCAACGTAACCATCGAAATTGAAAACCGGCCCGGCGGCGGCGATGGCGACAACATCGTTAAAACGCGCCTGGCTACCGGCGAAATGACCGACGTATTCTTCTACAACGCCGGCTCGTTACTCCAGGCTTTGCAGCCGGCCCAGACGCTGGTTGACCTCACCAACGAACCGTATATGGACACCATCGACGATGCCTTCAAACAAACCGTAGAACAAGGTGGCAAGATTTATGGCGTTCCGAACCAGTCCGCAATGGGCGGCGGTATTCTCTACAACAAGAAAGTCTACGAAGATCTGGGCTTGAGCATCCCCACAACCTGGGAAGAATTTGCTGCCAATAACGATAAAATTAAGGAAGCCGGCATCGCCCCGGTGATTGCTACCTTCGGCGACACCTGGACCTCGCAGTTGTTTGTGCTGGCCGATTATTACAACGTGCAGGCCGCCGATCCGAACTTTGCCGCGGAATATACCGCCAACGAAGCCAAGTACGCCACCACCCCGGCGGCGATGGCCGGTTTTGAGCACATTCAGGAAGGTTTTGAAAAAGGCTGGTACCAGGAAGATTACGCCACCACCACCTACGAACAAGGGATGAAATTACTCGCCGACGGCGAGGGAGCCCATTTCCCGATGCTCTCCTTTGCCCTGCCGTCTATTGCCACAAACTTCCCTGAAAAAATTGACGACATCGGCTTCTTTGCCCAACCCGGGTCATCTGCCGACCAGAATGGGGCAACCATCTGGATGCTTTCAGCCAACTACATTCCCCAAACCACCACCGGCGAAAAACTGGCAGTCGCCAAAGATTTTCTGGCCTATACCGTCTCACCGGAAGCCATCGAACTCCTTAACGAGAAAGTTCCACCGGCAGGCCCGTACCTGATCAAAGGTGCCGATCTACCTGAGGATGTTTTGCCCGCTGTACAAGATATTGCCTCTTATATCGAATCCGGCGACTCCGCACCGGCACTGGAATTCCTTTCTCCAGTAAAAGGCCCCAACCTTGAGCACCTGTGCGTTGCCGTTGGCACCGGCCAGATGACCGCCGAAGAAGCCGCTGCCGCTTACGATGAGGATGTTAAGAAGCAGGCCCAGCAGCTTGGTTTAGAAGGTTGGTAATTCGTTAGTTTTAATAGAGGCT
>JAGRCC010001076.1 GCA_020433785.1 Anaerolineae bacterium | reverse complement strand
AGGAGATCGGCCGGCCGGGGCCGGTCTTTCTGAAGGCGGGCAATCCGGCGGTCAGCATTCCGCAACTGGTGGTGCTGGTGCCGCTGCCGGCTGACACCGATGGTTTTGCTAAACCACGCACCCTGCACCACCTGGCCCTGGAACTGGGCCCCGAAGATTTCGACGCGGAGGAGCAGCGGCTAAAGTCGCTCGGGTACGCGCTGCGATATGGGAAACATCCGGTGCTGCCGTCCCGGACCATGTATGTCGATGACCCGGATGGTAACGAAGTGGAATTCATCTGCGGCGCGTAGCTTCCAAAAATTCTAAACAGTTGCCCGATTTATCGAACGCCACGCGAATCGGCTTAGGTAAGAAAAATCAGGACTTTCGACGGATTGACGCCGGCCGGGTGTCGAACTACAATAACAGATGCTACTCAAATATGTAGGTGACTGGCACTTTATCGCCATAATTGCACGTTGTATTCCGTACAGTGTCTCGATTTGAGCAAAAGTGCCAGTCACCTGGTGTGCTGAATAAATACAAGTTGGTTATGTATCCGATATTACGAACATTTGCGGTTATTAAGAAAAACGACGAAGCGATTGCCCGCTGGATTTCTCACCTGATCAGCCCGCATATTGTGGGTGTGGCGCTAACGGCCTTTCTCGCTGTCAAATACAGTGACGAAAGCCTGGCCGAGGTGCTAACCTGGCTGGCCCTTCTCATCCCCCTACTGGTCATTCCGCCTTTGATTTACCTGTTGTGGTTGGTGAACAAGGGGCAGATAGAGGATATCTATATGCCCAAGCGTGAAACCCGGCTGCGACCTTTGCTGGTGATGCTGGTCTGGCTGAGCGCCTGCCTGTGGCTAATCGATTACTGGGCCGCCCCGCCGGTGGTCGGCGCGTTTGTGCTGGCCACCATTATCCTGGTCACAATTTTGAGCGTGGTGACGCTCTTCTGGAAAATCAGCTTTCACGGAGCGACCATCTCCGCCGCTGCCGCCACGGCGTTTATGATCATCGGCTCGTCTGCCCTGCCGATTATGTTGCTGGTGCCGCTGGTGGGCTGGTCGCGCATCCGGTTAGCCCGGCATACGCCTCGCCAAGTGCTTTACGGATCATTGGTCGGGATACTTTTCGCGCTAATTATGGTCCAGGGGATTTTGCAGGGGTTGTTATAGATTTCGATAGCGTAGAAAAGGGCTGTCACGTTGAATGTGACGGCCCTTTTTTGTTTGTAATAATGGCTTTAGCTGTAGTTGGACAGCTAAAGCCGTTACTACAAACTAACTTAGCGACCTTGAATATGCATCGGCATGATAACGTGAGTGAAATCATCGTCGCCAACGGGGCGGAAAACGCCGGGGCTGGAGGGGCTGCTGGTTTCCAGAATAAATTGGGGCGTCTCGACAATCGACAAAACGTCGATCAGATATTTGGCGTTGAAGGCCACTTCAATGGCTTCGCCTTCAATCGAGGCGTCCATATCCGAAACGTTGTCGCCCAACTCGGCGCTGGTGGC
>JAGRCC010001075.1 GCA_020433785.1 Anaerolineae bacterium | reverse complement strand
GATCTTTGTGATCAACTTGGGTAACCGGCACCGTGCTGAGGTCCAGATCGGCGATACGGTGTACGCCCGCCTCGAATATCTGTTTGAAGGGCTGGTTGACCCAGTTACCTTGCCCTTTCAGATGACCCAGTACCAACAAGTTTTGGGCACGGGAAAGGGCCACATAAAATTGACGCATGATGTCGAACTCGGCCACGCGCTCCAGAGGTTCACCTTCACGGTTGAGGCAGGGACGCACCACGGTCTCGATGAACTGGGGCCCCCGATTGTCTTTTCGCAGATTGGGCAAGACCACCACCGGGAACTCTAATCCTTTGGACTGGTGAATGGTCAGGAAGGGGATACGACCTTTGGGAAAGGCATCCTCTTCGTCCTCATATTCCGATTCGCCCATGCGGTAGAGGGCATACAAGTAGCGGGTAGCAAAGATCCCCATAAAAAGTTGGCTGTCGATTTGTTGTGCGGTGATGAGAGAGACGTGCTCATCGACAAAGCGGGCGAGTTGCTGGGAGATCAGGCTCAAATTGCAGACCGGCCCTTCATCGACGCCAGCTTGAGCCAGATCGAACATAGTGGTGAAGGGTTTGAAGCCGCAAAGCTGGTAGAAGAGGTCGAGCGCACTCCAGTTGAAAGAAGTGGCCCGGGTGATAACATATTTGAGGGTGATCGGTGTATCGCCCTCTTCCCGGCGACGCTCAACCACCCGATCAAAATAGCGGTTGGTCAAAAGCTGCTTGGCTCGGTCGGAGAGGCCAGCCGTCTGAGTTAGCAGCCGCTTCATCGTGTCAATGTCGTAAGCGTCGCTCTGCTCCCAGCCGTTGGCTTCAACGGCCTCGGTTAAGGTTTTGAAGTCGGCAATGGCTTCCTTAATATCCGTTTGCCGCTCTTTGACAAAAAGTTTGAGGAGCGGATCGGCTTCGATCAGCGGTTTGGCCGCCTCGCAAGTGTTATCGACCCAATCAAAAAAGGCCCGGTAGTCGCCAAAGTTGTAGTCCGCGTTTCGCTCTGGTTTACCCAAGATAGTAAAGAAGAGGCCGAATATGTGGACCGCTTCCTCGATATCTAAAAAGCGGCCGGCCCGCGGGGCATAGATTTTGAAGCCTTTTGCTTCAAGCGCCTCTTTCATACGCCGGACCTGAGAGGTCATTTCTCCCCGAAATTTCATCGAGGGAAAGAGAAAGGCAATCTGGTTGGGATCGGTTACGGTGCCGTTATCGATCAGATCGCGGACCAGGTCGGCAATTTCTCCAAAAATCACGTCGGGTTTGCCGGGGTTGGTGACCACCACCGCAGGCCCGTTGTCTTGGCTGTGCGCGTGGATCTTCTTGGCCGAGACACGATATTCGGCGGTGCCGTCCGGGCTGTGCCAATCGCAGCGGTCGATGAAGTTGGTGTAAAAATCGACGATTTGTTTGCGGGAACGGTAATTGGTGGCTAGTGGGATGGCGCGGGGATCGCAGCCAAAATGCTGCCGGCAGCGTTGGGGGAATTGCACGAAATTCTCCACCGTCGCACCTCGAAAGCGGTAGAGGGCCTGATCATCGTCACCGACTACACAGAGATTTTTGTGTCCTTCGGCCAGTTTGAAGTAGAGGCGCTCTTGAATGGTGTTGGTATCTTGGTATTCATCGACGATAACATGCTTGAAGACGCTGCCGGTGTTCGGTGTGTCGGCGAGTCGGTGGTAGGCCAACTGCTGCACGAGCGACAGATCGGTGTGCGGCACCGGTTGGCTTTGCAGTTGGTCGAGATAGGCGGCGTAGAGATCGATCAGGGCTTGCAGCATGGGGTCATCGGTTCGGGTGCGGATCGAGGTAGGGTCGATGCACTCTTCGGAGAAGCGATTGAAAAGTCCGATACAGTTTTGAATTGCCAGGTATCTAGACATCGAGCTTCCTCTAAAGAAGCTGTTGATTTCTTGACTGCACGACTCGGGATCGAACCCGGCCGCGGCGATAAGTGTCTCCCATGTTGCGCGGCGAGAGATAAAAAAATATTGGTCAACCGCGTCGAGCAAAACGGGAATGCGGGGCCGGCCGTGATCGGCTGAGAAGGCGCGGTCGGCCAGCAAGCGGCGACAGAGCGAGTGAACGGTGCCGATGTACATGCGGGAGATATCGTAGGGTATGCCGGTACGGTTGGTGACGAGGCTGAGCAGAGCGCGGAGTCCTTCTTGGAGTTGGAGTGCAGCCTTTTCAGTGAAAGTGGCCAGAAAGATCGCGTCTGGTTTAACATGATGAAAGACGATGAGGTTGAGGGTGCGCCATAGGAGCACCCGCGTTTTACCGGAGCCGGGGCCGGCTGGCAGATAAAGCGGTCCTTCGGTATGGAGAATGGCGTCTCGTTGGTTGGGATTGGGCTTGAAGCCGGCTAACTGCCAGAGATCTTCAAGCGTGGTGCGGGTATCAATAGCGGTGGGTGATAACATCGTTCCCGGTCTCCTTCAATAATTTGGTTGTCAAAGAAACAGATACAACAAAAAAGCGCTACGTATTGACCAGGTAGCGCGAGTGTGGTAGACTATAGAACAAATAATCGGATTGGGTGGTCGCGTCACCTAGTCCTAAGGCAAGCCCCGTTGGCGCGGGGCTTTGTTATTTCTTCATTTTATCACGTAACTATGTATACTACAATGTGTTCATCGCCTTTTAGTAAAGACCCCAAAGCGACAAGCCATTCAGGGGACTTTTTTTCTTCATATTGTATCACACCTCTAATTCTGCTGACAACCGGACACAAGTCATCTCTGACAAATTGGAACAGGTGATCGCTTGTGAAACAGAAGCTGGATGGTGTCTCTCTGCCGGCTGCTAAAACTCGATGCGGAATCCCTGCGCTCTGGCTACTTTAAGAGCAGTATCAAATGCTTTCTTTTGGTCCCACGGAGTATCCGCCGACTCGCCCCGGAACTCGCGATAGGCGCGCTCGACGTTCAGCCACAGCCGAGCCGGCGCGGACCAATTGACGTAAGGGCCAATATCGATCTCTTTAGCAGTTTCCAAAGATGAGCGACCGGCATCAAAGAACCTCTTTGACTCGCTCCGCACGTATTCCAAATAGGCTTTCATCTCCTTGACGCCTTGCACGTTGGTTATCGGACCGTGGCCCGGCACGACAACATCGGGATTAAGCTCGGCGATCAGGTCAAGAGTCTGGTACCAGCTCTCATAGGTACCCGCCCAGCCTACCGGGGTGCAGGCTCGGAAGACAACATCACCGGCGAAGAGAACGTTTTCGTCAGCGATATGGATAAGGGTATCTCCTACCTGGTGACATGGGCCAACATGAATAAGCCGGGCCTCGGTGCCGGCCAGGTTCAACTGATGCCGCTCCTCAAAAAGGGCGGTGGGGAGGGTCAGTTCGATGCCATCGAAGTCAAAGTCTTCGGCCAACTGCTCGCCCAGCGCCAGCACGCCAGGATGAACCCATTTGAGGATACCTCGCACAATAGCGAAGCGAATGGCTTTCAGCAACAACTGGATTTCTGCCGGATCGGCCACCTGCTGCATTCGAGCAGGAACGGATCGGTGAGCGATAATCTCAGCGCCAGCAAATAACTGGTTGCCCCACACGTGATCAGCGTCCTCGTGGGTGTTAATCACCCGCGCCGGCATTTCCGACCAGACGGTGCCGAACAGATCGATCATCTGCCGGGCGTGGGGCAGGTCGAATTGGGTGTCGATGACGACCCCTCCACCCAAATTGATCAGCCCGGAATTGGCATCACCCAGTCGGTTCTTTTCATTGATCACGGCGTAACAATGGTTGCTGACTTGTTCGAGTTTCATGCTTTTCTCTTCTATCGTTTAGCCGCTAAATTACCCGGCTTCACGTGTCTATTTCGATTGTTCATTTACGCGGAAGTTTAACCTTACACCTCTTGATCGACTGTTCCGGATCAGGAAGGTGTAGCCAGATGAAAAGTGAAATCGAGTGCGCCACTGCCACTCACCCAGTAGCTGACTCGACCTCGTCACAATTGATAGAGCCGGGTAAATTTCTTTCGTACAAAATCGACTGCTATGGAGCCGCAGCAAAGGTCAAAAAAATCGACAACTTTTTCCTCTTGACCCATCGTCTTCGCGCATATATCATAAGAACAACTGAATAGCACATACCACTGCGCCACCGGCAGGTGCTGGAACACCTACCGGCGGCTAACCCCACCAACTGGTTGAGCAGTTGACAGGGCTGGTGCCTATTCTATCATGCTTGCATCG
>JAGRCC010001074.1 GCA_020433785.1 Anaerolineae bacterium | reverse complement strand
CCGCTTGACCTCTCGGCAGCGGGCTTGGGCCAGCAGACATTCGGTTCGTTTTTAAGCATCCTGGTCTTTAATATTCACACCCACACCGGCGAGATTGCCTGCTTGAAAGGATTACAAGGCTTACAGGGCTATCCATTCTAAACCGAACCGGGGATGACCAAGGCCAGGCTTAAGCTGACCAACGCTCGCCTTCGCCTCAGCCTTATTTTGCGCCAGGCGTACCTGATGGTTAAACAGATACGCCTGGCCAACGCAACCATTAACCCTTTAAGGAGAACTTACCATGTACGGAACCATTGCCAAAATTCAAGTCAACCCCGATAAAATCACGGAGATAGAAGCGCTGTCCAAACGCATCGACATGGCCCCCGGGCAAATGGCCCGTTATGTCTTTCGGATGGACGCCAATCCCCATGAGTTTTATCTGGTGGCGGTGTTTGAAAGCCGCGAGGCGTATCAGGCCAACGCCGCCAGCCCGGAACAGCACGAACGATTTCTGGAACTGCAAGCCGTGCTCACCGCCGAGCCGGAGTGGCACGACGGCGAGATCGTCGATGTGGCGGTCAAGTAGCCGCTACCCTTATGCCTGCCGGGAGGACGAGGATGGCCGCGCCGGATAACGCTGCCTTAGTTGGTCTAATGTATGACGCCTTCAACCGAAATGATTTAGACACGTTTCTAGCCTGTATCTCGGCCGATGTCGAGTTGGTGTTGATGCCGTTTGATTTGCATTTCCACGGTTTGGAGGGCTTCAGAGAGTTTCTGCAGCGCGTCAAAATCGCCTTCCCGGATTGCACGGCTAAATTGGTCAACCAGGTCAGTCACGAAACTGGTGTGATTAATGAATTTATTGTGCATGGTACCCACACCGGCCCGTTAATTGGCCCCCACCGACAATTTCCGGCGACCGGTCGGGTAATGACCTTTGGCGCGTGTGATGTGTGGGAGGTGACCAATGGCCGGTTGACCAAACTGCGCAGCTATTTTGACCGGCTGACGATTCTGAGACAGTTGGAGGTGACACCCGCAGCTTAATCGGTTCGGCCGGCGAAATGATGGCAAGGTTGACGGTCGTTGTTGAAAGGCCAAAGTCGTTGATGTCGCCTTGTCGCTGTATTGAGAATGAATGACCTTTTGCTATTTTGAGCCGACTTCAAGTACAATAGCGCCTATTGACTTCAACCTGATTGGTCTATTCGCGCGTCCTCATAGGCTTAATCCTCAAACCAATCTCCTGAAACTGGTTCAGTTCAGTAAAAGTTGTACAGCGGCTATGGGCCGGTTAGTCTGGTGTTTTTTTATAAGCTCCTTCTTTATTCAAAAGGGTGTCAAAAATGTCAATCATTAAAAGCTTCACTATTAAATCGATCCCTCGTTATGTCGGTCTAATTGGAGGGGTGGTGTTGGCCGTTATCTTGTTCCTCATTATGAGTTGGCCACTCAGCCCCGTTAGCGCGGCGCCGCAGCAGGTGGGGGTAGGCGTAGCCGGACAGAATGCTTTCGAGATCATTGGGCGCATCGATCAAAACAATGCCAGCTTCAGCGGGGTTGGCTATCTGACCTATATTAGGGGATTAAGTACTAGCCAAATTTATAGCAATCCGCTCAATCCCTCAGAGGACACGGCTCGATTTACATTTGTAGCCGAAGCCACATTAACTTCCCGAGCCATTCTGACCGATGTTTTTGTTATCAACTCGCAAGGCCCCATGACCATTTACTATACACCGTCGCCGCCAAACCGGAGCTTTGATAACAAAGCCTCTTTTGCCAGTGGAACCGCAATCGCCACGACCTCGATCCGTTATCAGGATATTTTGTTGGTCCAGTCTGCCAACAAAGGTAATGCGAGTGGCGTGGGTGAAGTGTCCCAACTCAGTGCCTCGACCTTTACCTTAAACGCGCAGAGTTATCAGTTCGGTCAGAACAATTTATTTTACCGCCTTTCAACAGTGGGCAACGGTACCCGAACCAATGTTAGTCCCCCTGTTTCGTTTGTCTTACTGGCCGGCAATGCCATCACCACTGGGCAGCCATCGTTTTTACCGAGTTTAAGCCGCAACTCCAACTGAATGGTTGGAGGGCAAGGTTGTAAACAAGAAAGTACGGTTGTAATGGGGTTCAGGTTCAGTTTGACGCCTTCAGAGCGAGTCATCGCCGATGGTATTGCCGCTCATTTCATCGCCTCGGCGGCGCCGATTCGCTTTAGTGTGGCTCAATCAGCGGATGAACAAGAGGCTGCCTACCGCCTGAGATACGAAGCGGTCATTGACCAAGGTTGGGCCAAACCGGAGATGTTTCCTACCGGCCTTGAGCAGGATGATTATGATGCCCAGGCGGTCCATCTGCTCGGTTGGGACGACCAGAATCATGTCGTCGCCACCACGCGTCTGGTGTTCCCTACTGCCGGCAAGCTGTTACCCACCGAAGTGGAATTCAAGTTGAGCATGGAGCCGCAAGGCCAGGTGGTAGATGGCGGGCGCACAATTGTCGCCAAAGCCTACAGCGATTACCGCCATCGAATTTTTGCCGGTTTGTTGGGTTATACCTGGTTTGAAATACAGGCCCGTGATTTTTATTATCTAGGGGGCGCCGCCGTCCCGGCCATGATTCGTTTATGCCGCAGCATTGGCCACCAGATTACGGTGTTGGGTCCGGCTCAGCCATACTGGGGGGAGCAGCGCTACCCGCTTCGGTTTGATGTACCTGAGTCTATCCCCATGTTATTTGACCGTTGGGGGCAGGTGCTAATGAAACAAGAAGAAAGATGTCAATAGCTGCCGCCGATAAGAAAGAATGAAAATTTACGAGAGCGACAAAGCTTGCTTTGTCATTCACAGTCAGGTCCAAGTAAAGTTTGACGCTCCAGGCAACTATTTTCAGAGGAAACTCTAGAAATTTTTCGACACGTTCAGCTTGCGCAGGCTAGAGCGTTTTTTGGTGCGATGGGTCTGCATCCGGATTAAGATGTCGCACAAGAATTCCAGGGCGGTGTTGATGTAAGGGCCTTTGTTGAGCATAACGCATTCGGCCCGGCCGGCCATCGAGGCGTCGGTTACCTCGGCCCGAGAGGGGACACCCCGCTTGGCCAGCGACTCCAGCACCTGGGTAGCCCAGATCACCGGGACGTGCGCGGCCTCGCACAGCCACAGAATCTCTTCTTGCACTTCAGCCAGCCGCTCGAAGCCGACTTCGACCCCCAAATCGCCTCGGGCTACCATCACTGCCACCGGCGGATTTTGGAGAGCCGTTAGCAATAGGCGCGGCAAGTTATTAAAAGCGGTTAACCCTTCAATTTTCAAGATAATCCCCAATGCCCTGGCCCGGTGGCCTTTAATCTCGGCCACTAACTGCTCGATATCTTCCTGGCGCTGCACAAATGACAGCGAGACTAAATCGCCGTGGTTAACCACAAACTTCAGGTCTTCTAAATCCTTGGCCGTTAGCGCCGGTAAATCCAGAACGGTGTCGGGCAGGTTGATGCCCTTTTCCACGCCCAGTTGGGCCGCACCGCCCGCCACGCGAACCAACTCCACTCGGAAACGATCATCCACTTTTTCGCGCACGTAGCCCACAAATTTGCCGTCATCCAGAAAAATTCGATGCCCCACCTGCACATCTCTAAACACTTCAGGCAGAGTACAGCCGATTTGAGCCGGTTGAATGACCTGACCCGTTTCGTCAAGCTGAGCCGGCTGACCCAACTCGGCGTCGGAGGTGATGATCAGCGTGTCGCCGGTGGCCAGCCGCAGTCGCTGCGGCAGCGAGGGCAGTTGCCCCAGATGATCTTCACCCATCGCTTCGTCGTTACGATAGACGGTGAGCGGCATGGCTGAGACGACATAGCCGGTTCGGTCGGAGACACAGGTACAGCTTATAGCGGTGGTTTCAGTCACTGTCAGACGCCGGCGGCGGCCGCGCGCGTCTTCCAACTGAATGACATCGCCGATTTGAACGATCGGCAGCAGCGTCCCTCCGATGGGTAAGATTGTTTCAGCGGAGGCGGGTCGAGCTTCGGCGGCCTCATCGGTCGGGGGCGGGTCGGTGGTGAAGATGACGGTGGCCGGGGTTATGACCTGGCCCAGTTGGTTGCGGGTCGGTCGCCAGCGCACCACTTCGGGGCCGGGGGTAATGGGGCCGGTGCGCAGCTTAGGCCCGGCCAGGTCAAACGCGACCCGGCAGGTTTTGTCCAGCTCTTCTTCGGCCTGGCGCAAATTATGCAGCATGCGCGTCCAGACCTCGGGGTTATCGTGAGCGCAGTTGACCCGCATCAGGTCCATGCCTTTGGCCAGCAGGTCGCGGATGAGGGTGGGGTCGTCGGCGGCTTCGCTGGGCATGGTGACCATCACCCGCACGGCCCGTTTGCGCGGGGGCGGGCCCAACACCGTAACGGCGTGTTCTTCCAGTAAATTGTTGCCGACAAAGTGGTCGATCGGGTGGTAGTGAATGTCTTGCGGCTTGACCGGTTGGTGAACCAGGTTATATAGGGTCATCAGCACCGCATTGAGCGAGGCCATGACATGGGGTTCGATGCCGCCCAGCGAGCTTAGCCCCAGCAGTCGTAAATCGGCTTGTAATTCGCGCATATCGTGACGCCGTAAAGCCACATAGTGAATTAAGTTTTTGGCGCTCGGTTTATACTCCGGTTTGACCTTTTCCAGGGCATCGGACAGGTCTTCTTCTAACTGTAGTGCTTCTTCCTTTAAATACTTGATCGCCCGCAGCGTCCGGTCAACCAGAATTTTCAGAGCCATATCATTAGAACTGTATTCTTGGAGCATGGTTCGTCCCTCCGTCGTTGTGGCATTTATTTCAATTGTATTTAGGGGCTATGCTACTATAAACCTAAACTACGTCTGCGCCAAAAGAGCATCGTAGAAATAGGCAAGGAAAATCTATCTATAATGAAGAATGATACAGTCGCGCCTGTCTTACAGACCCATGGCTTAATGACCGTTGGGCAACAGATCAAAGGCCTTGGCCTTGGTCACCGCCTGCCGACGCCCTTTTACTTGCAGCTTTTGGTAGATATTGGTCGTGTGTTTCTTGACCGTGAACGGCGAGATAACCAACCGATTGGCAATCTCTTTGTTGGAATAACGTTGAACCAGTAATTCCAAAATCTCGAGTTCGCGGTCGGTCAAGGGTTCGATTAGTTCGGGCGCCGGAGAATTATCCCGCGGAGGGGCTGACGGCGCTGGCAGTTCGGACACAGGGAAAGCGGCCAAAATGGAAGCGATGTAATCCGGCGCAATCTTACGCGTCGCCAAGACTTGCAGCAGCGGAGCCAAATTGGGTCCCAGATCGACAAAGGTGCGAATGACGCCACCCGGTCGGGCTAACGTAACGGCTTCGGTCAACCTATCCAGCGCCTTATCGTTAGCGCCTTGCGCATCATCGACCAGCGCCTGCATCGCCAAAATTTCAATTTTGCGCCAGATGTTGAAACAGGCGTCGGCCACGGACAACAGCTGCTGAAGCATTAGGGCAGCTTCGGCCAGGCTGCTTTCGGTCCGTTGGGCCAGCCGCAGCTTGGCCAGGGTCCGACCGGGACCGTCCATAAGGCCCATCATACTTTCCTGGTCAGGTTCAAATGTGGGCGGCAAAGCCAGATGCCGGGCTGCTCTGACATCTCCCTTACGGAGTACCGATCGGACCTGAAGCCAATCGGCCAGCAGGGGAGCGGGTTGGCGGTTTTGGGCCAGCATCGTCTCGACCAGTTGGTCAACTACCCAATTGGCCTGATCGAGCTCGTCTAGAGCTATATACGTCATGATCAGCCCATAAGCTGCCTCAGAATAGGACAGGAATTCTACGCTGTAAGGTCGTTCGATTACACGTAAAAAATAGTGAGCCGCCGCCGCCAGGTCATTCTGCTCATAAGCCACACCACCACAGAAAAGATTTCCCCAGCCAACCTCAATGATCAGCCCTTCTTTCTCCGCCAGTTTCAACTGATACGCCGCGGTATGGGCCAGCCGGTTAAAGTCTGCGCTACCCAAATAAACCGTGTTGAGGGGCGTGTATAGCCGCAGGACGTAGGTTGGCGATTGCTCATAATTTTCATCAAGCGCCTTAATCAGCTCTCGCTTAGCTTCCTCACCCCGGCCAACCAGCCGATAAGCAATGGCCAGATTGACCACGGTATTACCTCGAACAAAGGCCTGGTGGGTCGGTGTTTTTAATAGGGCTTGCTCGGCCATACTGATAGCCCGCTGTCCGTCACCCTGAAAGTAGCTCAACCCGCTTTGGAGGGAATACAACTCACCCCAGAGGGTTTCTACTTCTGGGGTGGGGGGCTGCGACCTCAGTAAGGCTTCTATCTGCGGCAGCAAGGTGGAATAGCCGGACGACCATGCCCCGTGACGATGGCGATGGACCCAAGCCCGCGCCAGCAGCAGAGCCGGCCGCTGCTCAATCAGCGCCTCCGGCAGCTTTTCTACCCACTGGGCCAGAATAGTCACTTGCCCTTTGTTGAGGAGCTTATGGCGATCCCGTTCCACGAGCCGGGCGGCCTGCTCCAAATCACCGGCGGCTAGGGTGTGATCCAACGCCGGCTCGATATACCCGTGCGCGGCTAACCAACGGCTGGCTTGAGCGTGCAGGGCGGCAATATCTTGGGCCGAACAGTGGGTTTGCAACCAATGTTTTAGCAGCGATTGAAACAGATGATGGTAGCGATACCAGTTGGCTTCCGTATCCAACGGAATCAAAAAAAGATTCGCGTGCCGGATGGTCTCCAATATCTCCTCAACCGGTAGTCCGGCCTCATTGGTCACCGTAATAGCTTCGTCCCCGGCCGGCTGAGAACTATCCTGGATGACTATCTCCATCAAGGCCTCTGCCAGCGAAGCACAGACTTGGTCCAAAACGGCGGTTCGCATTAAGAAGCTGCGCACTCTGGGTGGCTGCCGAGATAAGACCTCATCAACCAGATATTCCATAACGTAGCGGTCAGTTCCGGCAAATTGCTCAACAAAGTGAGTTGGGTCTTGGTGATGGTACATCGACAGAGAAGCCAATTGGACGCCGGTAATCCAGCCCTCA
>JAGRCC010001073.1 GCA_020433785.1 Anaerolineae bacterium | reverse complement strand
GTCGCTGACCCAAAATACCGACGTTCTTATTCAAGCCAGATCTTTGTAACCATCCATTTACTCGAAAGGACAAGGCGTCATGACCCGCTCAAAGATTTTCCTGATATCTGTACTTGTTGTTCTCATCGTTTCCGGCTGCACAAAATCGATCAAACTGTCGCGCCTGCCGCCGGTAGCTGCCCAAGATGCGGCTGCCCCGACTAATCGATCGGTCGCTCCCCAACTACAACCGGAAATGGCGGCAGTCATCACCCAAACTATGCCGTCAACCCCCCTCGCTGCCCAGAATGCTTCCGTGTCAGCCAATCACCCCATCGAAGCCCAATCGCAGCCAGCAACGGCGGAAGCCATGCCTCAAAGTATCGAGCAACCTGTCGCTGCCACCGTTGATCCTATCGCGGCTGTCTCGACCGGCTGTCCGACAGAACATTTCTTGGATGTGTCTACTTACACCCAAGGATCAATCCAGCCGCAGCTTAACGTCACCTGCACGGCAGATACGGTTATTGTCGAGTCGAATGGCATCCCCAATTTTGAGTTCGTGCAGATCACGCCAAACGTCCTGCAAAGCCAATCTCATCACTGGCAGTTTCCGCTGCACCCGACGATGGCCGATACGCCAGCCGATATTCCACTACTGGGGCCAATCGGTGTCGCCGTCAACGGGCTACCTATCTACGGCCCCAACGAAGCCCCCAATCAGGACTACGGCGATCCCTATCTCGATCAGATCCTCGACTACTGCAACGGGCACACCGGCCCGCGCGGCGACTACCATTTTCATGCCCGCCCCGACTGTCTTTTTGAGGATATGGAGGGCAATGTCTCGCTGGTGATTGCTTACGCCTTTGATGGCTATCCGATCTTAGCGCCCTATATTTGTGTCGATGCCGTCTGCAGCCAGACGAAAGAGGTTCAGAGCAGCTGGCAGCGCACCAGCAACGTAAGAAACGCCTGGGATGCCCACGAATATATAGCCGGCTCCGGCGATCTGGATCAATGCAACGGGATGATCGGCCCCGATGGCAGCTATCGCTATTACGCCACCGATACCTTTCCCTACTTTTTAGGCTGCTATCGCGGCCAGGCAACGGTCATGCCGGGTCCAGGAGGAAACGGCCCAGATCCCACCTTACCCGCAGATGGTAATCAACCAGCCGGTGGTGGTCAACCCGGAGTAAATCCGCCCGCTAACGGTTCAGGCCAACCACCTGGTCCACCGCCCGGCCAACCGGGACAAGGGCCGGATCTCGCTGCTGCGGCGGCTCAACTCGGCGTGAGCGAGTCCGATCTACGCGCCGCGCTCGGCCCGCCGCCGCCTGATCTCGTGGCGGCGGCCGCTCAACTCGATGTCAGTGAGGCTGATCTCCGGGCCGCGCTTGGTCCGCCGCCGGGACGAGCAGGAAATTAAACGTGCTACGTCCCACTTAAAGTTTTCAAAACCGTCAAAATAGATTATGCTGAAATAAAACCCAACCAGGACAGATACTTATGCCGAAAACAATTCTTGTGGTCGATGATAAAGCCAGCTTGCGAACAATGGTTCAGGAATACCTGACAGCCGAGGGTTACCAAGTGGTCATCGCCGATAATGGGCGTACGGCCCTGTTTGTCGCCCGCCAGGAAAAGCCCGATTTGATCCTGCTCGATATTATGATGCCGGAGATGGGCGGCTATGAATTTATGCAAAAGCACAAACAAGAACGCGACACGCCTATTATCTTGCTGACCGCCAAACTCGAAGAGTCGGATAAGGTGTTGGGGCTGGAACTGGGCGCCGACGACTACATCACCA
>JAGRCC010001072.1 GCA_020433785.1 Anaerolineae bacterium | reverse complement strand
GGTTTTCAAAAAAGAGGGCATAGGCTTTCAATCTTTCGGGATTGTCGTAGGGCAGGGATTTGTTGTCGCCGTTATTCACCTGCGTTGTAGCTAAGAGGTTGCCCCAGATGTTGGCTATCCCACCGGCCATAGTCGAGTGCCACAGCCCCCGCCGGGTTTCTTCTTCCGTATAATCTTTGTCGGCATAACGGGGGTCGTTGCGGATACGAAATCGATCTTCTGAAAAGGAGGGCTTGCCGGGCCGTTGGTTGATGGTTTCTACGTACTTATCGTAATCCGGCCGGTGCTGCTCGTAGGATGAGTAGTCCATCGCTTCTGATAGTTGATTCAGCTCATTCTTGCTGGCTCGTGCCCCCAAATAGTGGTCCCAACCCATCTGATCGTCCATATAGGTGTGCCACTGCGTTAGTTGGCTGCCGTTAACCCACTCCCATAAATCGTAACCATAGCCCAATGTCCAGCCGGGCAGCGGACCTAACCGGGCGGCGATGTATCGCTGTAGGCGTTTATCAACCTGACCGTTGATCCCACCGGGGAGAAAATTGGGGTTCTGCTTTTGGCTATCATCACCCCACAGCCACAAGTGAACCACCCCGCCTTTAGCATGGACTTTCGTAATTAATAGTTCTAGTGCATCGAAAGTGGCTGGATCAGGGTTAGGATCAGCGCTGCTAAGCTGGTCGCAATCTGAGGTATCGATCTCAAACCAGCGGCAGAAAACCGGTACGTGAAAGCCGGTGAACCCGTGCTGATCGATAAACGTGTCGATATCGCTGTCGATCAAGCTGGGTTTGTTGTGAAAGTTGTGGGGCGCGTAATACATGACAAATTGAGGGACAAACGCTTCACCTGTGCCGGAGAAGCCCCATTTGTCACCAAAATGGGTGACAAAGCCGGTGGCATGCGGATCAGGGTTGGGATTGATCGTCACCGTGCCGGTTTCTCCATTGAGATCGGGATCGCTGCTTTGGGTGGTCAACGACCAAACGCCGATGCGGGTTGCGGTGAAGCGAAACTTCCAAATACTGTTTCCGGCATAGAACATGGGTGTGGTGCGGGTTTCGCCGCTGCTGTGCCGAAAAGTGGCCGCAGCCACAACATCGAACGGGTTACCGCTGTAGCTGGGGTTGGTCAGGCTCCATTCCAAATACGGTCCCCACTGCATCCCGGTTTGATCTATAGACGCCGGGGCGGATTTGGCTTCCGGTTGAATGAGCAGCAGCAAACATAAGGCGGTTAGCGCTGCCACTCCCCAAAACTGTATGAACTGTCTTATCTGGAAGAGTTCTTTGAATGAAGTAGTTGCAGCCGGTATCTTTTTGGGCATAATGAAGATTCTCCTTGTCTCTCAGTCATTTGGTTGAGGATGAGTGATAAAAAAAAGCCCAATCTCATTATATTAAATAGCTACAGTGAAATTGGGCTGTCATCTTTTCTTAACAACCGGCCTATAAATGCGACCAGACATTTATAGGGGGCCGTTAAGGATTTTTCATTGTTAAAGTAGCCTTGTCCTAATTCTCTAACTTTTAGTATACCTGATAACCTGCCGGTCTAAAAGGGTAAAATATTCCTAATTTTGTTAAAAACCACATTCAATTGAAAGAGGGAGGCAAGTAGTTTATACGGGAAACAAGCAGGCCAACGCCATTGACGTAAATCTTTACTCGATGGAATCACCAAAGCCAACCTTGAGCCATCATCGAACCGATGTTATAATTTTCTAACTATCACCCAATCTGATAATGAGGCACGTCCAATGACTCCCCACCAAACCCTTGCCCAATACTTTGGTTTTGAAAGCTTTCGGCCCGGTCAGGAAGAGACGATTCAACGCCTGATCCAAGGCCGGCATACGCTGCTGGTAATGCCGACCGGTTCCGGTAAATCGCTGGCCTACCAATTGCCGGCGCTGCTGCACCCCCATCTCACGCTGGTTATTTCGCCCCTGATTGCCTTGATGCAGGATCAAGTCGATAGTCTGACCCAACGCGGTATCCCGGCGACATTTGTTAACAGCTCGCTGCCAAGCCACGAGATTAACCAGCGAATGCGGGCTGTTCGTGAGGGTCACATCAAACTGCTGTACATTGCCCCCGAGCGACTGCGCAACCGATCGTTTACCGGGGCGCTGGCTAACACCAAAATCAGCATGCTGGCCGTTGACGAAGCTCACTGTATTTCCCAATGGGGCCACGATTTCCGGCCCGATTACCTACAAATTGGCCCGATTTGGCAGGCGATGGGCCGGCCCACCCTGCTGGCGACCACGGCTACGGCGACACCGACCGTGCAAAAAGATATCGTCAAGCTGTTGGGCCTGCCCGATATCCAATCTATTGTCACCGGCTTTAATCGCCCTAACTTGACCTTGCGAGTCGTCCATGCGCCGGATGTCCGCACTAAACTGGACACGTTACAAACGCTGCTGATGAAAACCGATGGCAGCGCTATCGTCTACGCCGCCACCCGCCGCAACACCGACGAAGTGACCGACTTTATTCGCGACTTCATCGGCAAGCCGGCTCAGGCTTATCACGCCGGGTTAGATCGCGATACGCGCTACCGGGTCCAACAGGATTTTATGGCCGACCGGACCCCAATTGTGGTGGCCACGAACGCCTTTGGAATGGGCGTCGATAAACCGGATGTCCGATCCGTAATCCACTACAATATGCCGGCTACCATCGAAGCTTACTATCAAGAAGCAGGGCGTGCCGGTCGCGATGGCCTGCCCGCTGAGTGCGTTTTACTGTTTGCTCCCGACGATCTACGGCTGCAAAATTGGCTTATCAACAGCGATACCCCCAGCCTGGATGATCTGCATCAGGTTTACACCCGACTAAACCACGCCGCCAATGACGGCGAGGTTTACTTCTTGCTGGATGAAATTTCGCAGGTAACGGGCCTACACCCGGTTAAAGTTCGGGTGACCATTAGCGAATTGGAACAGGCTGGGTTGCTTTATCATTTGGGCGATCAAGGTCGCTACAGCCGCTGGAAAGTCAACCCGCTGTCTAACCAGGCCATCCACGCCAGAGCCGAGGCCATCAGCCGACGGGCCGAAATCCGGCAGGATTTATTGGATATCGTGGTCAATTACGTCCATTTGACCCGTTGTCGACGCCAATTTCTTCTATCTTACTTTGGCGATACCAGCCCGCCCAATTCGCCCCGCTGCTGCGACAATCACTCCGCCGACACGATCGACTCGCTGCCCAAGGCTGTCACCGCCCGTGATTGGTTTCCGCTAATTGTACTGGAAACGGTGCGCAGTATGCAGTCGCGCCCGGTCGGTCGGAACCGATTGGCCCAACTACTAAATGGCTCGAAAGCCCAACCGATGCGCCAGTTTGGTTATGACAAGCATAAATTCTACGGCAAGCTGGCTATGCTCAGCCAGCCGCAGATTACCCATTTAATCGATGAACTGATGTCGATGCGCCTGGTACGGCTGGCTGGCGGCGAACTACCGGTCCTGGCCTTGACGGACGCCGGACAAAAAGCCCTTGAAGCCCGCGTCGCTTTGCCCATGACCATTCCGGGCTTAGAACCGGATCGGGCTGAGGCCATCACTCAATGGCAAAGCAGCAAGCGACCCAGCACCGTTGATCAAACCCTGGAACTCTTCCAACAAGGGCTGACCCCGGCTCAAATCGCCGAGCAGCGAAACCTCAGTGAACGTACCATCTATGATCATCTGTCGCGACTCATCAGCAGTGACGAAGTTAATCTGCATGAGATCGTTACCCCCGAAGTTGAAGCTCAAGTCCTCAGCGCGGTTGATGACATAGGCAGTGCTTATCGTCTCTCCCCCTTGAAAAACATTCTACCAGAGGCGATCTCGTTCGGTGAGATCAAATGTGTGCTCGCGGCCCATCCTGAGCTACCTAGAGAGCCAAGTCCATCGGAACAACCTGATCCTTCCATCAGCCATAAAGAAAGACAGAATGCCGAGATAAAACCATCATCCAATTCCCCAACTTCAAACTCCTCCTCTCCAGTCTCTAATCTCCAGTCTCTCTCCCCGACACAAGTGGTTATCGACGCTGTCGCTAAACTGGGTGGTGCTTTAGGCCGTACGGGACTGGCCCAATTCTTAAGTGGTTCCCAGGCCGCTTGGTTGGAAACATTGGCTCATCATTCGGCCTATGGGCAGCTAAAATTTCTATCGCAGCGGGCCATCATGGATATCATCGACGCCCTAATTACTGACGGCCAACTCAAGCAGACCGGGGGTGTTCGACCCAAAGTGGTTTTAGCCGATCAAACGGGGCCGATTGCCGAGCCGGCAACATCCGATAACCCGACCAAAACGCCCCAACCATCTACTCCGCTTCCCGCCGATACCCCAACCGCCACCCCGTCCGAAAGCAATCAAACACCGGCTGCGCTTGATCCAGACCCGGCTCTGCTTGAAACTTTACGCCAATGGCGCACGGAGCAGGCTCGTACCCAACGTGTACCGCCATACATGATCTTTTCTAACAAAATTCTGGACACTATTTCGGCTCAAAAACCAGCCACACCGGAAGAATTGAGCCGCATTTCCGGGGTCGGTCCGGCCAAGTTAGAGCAATATGGTGAATCTGTGATCAACTTGGTAAGCCAACATTTAGACAAGACGACTTCCAACCCCACCAGGTCGAAGTCAGACCCACCTTTGCAGATCAAAGAAACAATCACGGCCGATCATCACCCCCAAACAACCCATACTGTTGCGGAAGCCATTCTGACCGTCGTGACCGATTTGGAGGAGTTGATCACCGTCGATGGGTTGGCTCAACTACTCACAGCCGGACCGGGCGACATCGTCTCCTTTAGCGATCATGAACTATTCGGCCAATTTCACGGCCGGTTGGACAAGGGGGAAGTACTGGCTCAAATTCGAGCGGAGATTGAGGCAGGCCACATAGCCGAGAGTCCTTACAAGAAATTGACGGTGGGGCGAAAATAACGCGTGGTCCGTAAAGTTCGGATTATGTTTTACGGTCTATAAGGGTATAATCTCCTTAAGTTCCAAAAGATTTCGAAATATAACATGTTATACTCAGATTAGTTTGAAAGCAGAATTTTTGCGTAAATTGCTGTCATGCCCGAATGTCTTTAGCGGGCATCCATCAGGGGCTACAAAGCTAGATTCCCGCTAAGCTTGTCCTCGCGTAGGCGGGGAAGCATGCGGGAATGACAGGCCCGAAAGTTTCGTTTTCATTCTGTTTTCAGTATAGAACTTACCCAGTTCGATTTTTTTTACCACCAATATTTATCCTCTTTTCGTGTAATTCATGTAATTAGTGGTTGATGTTGGACCTAAATCTTTCAACCACGTAACTTGTAACATTTAACTCATCATGCCAGCGTTAAGACCCGGACAAAATTTACTACTTAACAACCGGTTGTGGAGCCTGTGGCAAGTCACACCAGGTGAAGGCCGACAGTTGGTTTTAGAGGCCATCGGCGCATCAGAGGCGGCTCACGGGATGACGCGCCGGCTAACGGCGTTTCAGTATGGCTCGGAGCTGTTTATTGAGCAGCGGCGGGGCGGATATTGGCAGGCCAATTTGGAGCAGGATTGGCAGCCCACCGAGAGTGGGCCAGTGCTGGTGTGCCGATTGGCTACCGCCCTTGATTTGCTCAACGCGCACACTCAATCGCCGGCCTTGGGTCAACTGGCCAACGATTTTAGCTGGTCGTACTCGCGGTCGGCCAGGTATCGTTTTTGCGCCCGAGCCTATTATTACCATTATTACGCCGCCTGGGAAGGCTGGCAGCCAGAAGCGCCGCCGCCCGTGCGCACGGCTTACCTGCTCAAAAATTTGACCGACCTGCCGCGTTGGGTTGGCACTCTGGTCCACGACAGCCTGCGGTTTGCCTTGGCGCGACTTAAGGCCGGCCGGCTGGTCAGCCGCGATGATCTGGTCGGACAAATGCATCGCCGGGCGCAAGCCGATTTCGAAAGTTCCCAGAGCGGCCGCTACCAACAGCAGCCGAACGCACTGGTTGGTTTTCAAGAACACTACTACAAAATTCCGCTGGATAAGTCCACCTGGCAAACAAGCTGGCAGCGGGCCGAACAGATGCTTGATACGTTTCTCAAATCGGAACTTTACGCCCGGCTAAGCCAATATTCGCCCGACAGTTTCCTAGAAGTGGAAGCCTTGCACAGCTTTTCGCTGGCGGAAACCAAAATCTGGGTGCAAATGGATCTGGCGCGCTTTGACGGCCACAAAATCGAAATTTACGCATGGAAAAGCGGTGAGATCGACCCAGATAGCGTGCGGCGTCAGCTTGGCGTATATGGCTTATTTCTTCTGCGCCAGGCCAAACCGGAGTGGCAAGATGCCTCAATGAAAGGCATTATCTATAACTTGATGGATGATAAACAGGATGAGGTGGCGCTCGATCCGGCTACACTTGAAGCTGTAGCCGTGGAGGTCAAGGCCGATATCGCTCGCTTACGGGGGTTACTGATTGAGCCGCAGATCAATCTAGCCGCGATAAATCGCTTTCCGATGATCGCTGATCGGGCAGTTTGTCGCGGCTGCCAGTTTAGAGCGCTATGTGGACGGTGAGTGGGCTAGTTTTTGCTGATTTTTTCCTGTTCCAACTCATAAGTAACCAAAGAGTCAACCACATTGTTAATCAGCAACACGATGACCGAAATTGACAATAATAGGAGTAGTACCGGCATTAAGCTGGAGATAATCAAAATAAGCACAATTCCAATCGATAGGGCCAGGATAGGCAAAGGGTGCCGGGCTATGATAATCACGGTATTGCGTAAGGCCAGTTTAAAGCTGGGTTCGGTTAAACGGGGATACATCGCCAGCATCACCAATTGAATGATCACCCAAAATAATACCACCGACACCATAAAAAACTGAATAAATCTGGCCCATGACGCTTCAAGCGAAGCATAAAAATTCAGATTAAGTAAAACGCCGAAAAATACCCCTAAATTAATCAGCGCCCAGATGTAAGCCGGTTTCAACACCTGCAAGCCGTAGGTAAAAGGCGCGGTAAAGGTGATGCCTTTGCCTTCGCTAACATCTTTGATGGTGAAGAAAAGACCAAACGTAACAAACGGCCATGGCAGAACTAGAAGGGCGGCTACCACCCATATGACATTAAAAACTACCAGTTTGAGCATTTCATCCCAAACATCTGAGCCTGTTTTTTTGATTAGGGACCACACTTGTTATTAACGCCTCAAGTGAATTTGCTGACTAACCATCATTAAGGTCAGATTGTAACACGGTCCGGGCGCTCTCCAAAATAAAAGCGGCTGAGCCATTAACTCATCCGCCTATTTTTGAATGTTATTTGTTCTACAGACCAGGTGATCGGCACCTTATCGTTGTAATTACCTTGTTGTATTTCACACAGACTGCTCGTGTTGAGCAAAAGTGCCCATCACCTAAATCGATTCATTGCATTAATTGGGACTATTTAAGTACAATCGGGAAATAATACGTCTGGATTTTTGCCGTATAAGCCAGTTGGATGCTGACCACTTCCGGCCCGACATGGGTACCGGAAGCGGTTTCACCGGTGATGACCAAATTGGTTGTGTAGGTACCATGGTTCGTCGGACGGGTGACATTGAGGGTATAGTCGCCGTAGGCTACCGAAGTAGTCAGGCCAGAACCGCCGGGAACAAGCGATATCCAGGACTGAGCCGGTGATAGAGAAACATCCCAGGTAATTGCCTCTAAGCTAGCTTTAGAAACACGAATGGTGTTCGAAGCAGAGGCAACGCTGACATCATCGACGAAAAAGGTAATCGGGCCGCTAATGGCTCCGCCGGAAGCATATTGGATATCCACCGTGGCGTAATTCTCTAGAGCAGCCCAGGCATTGATCCGACCGTAGCCGTAATAACTATCGTAGCCGATGTTGCCCAGATCGTCGGCCGTATCACGAATACTCTGGCGAACCTCATCGTGGGTCAGGCTCGGTTCGGCGCTCCAGATCAGCGCGGCCAGCCCGGCCACGTGGGGTGAGGCCATCGATGTGCCGCTGCTGTAACCGTACCAGCCAGGCAAGGTACTGTAGATAAACTCGCCGGGCGCCACCACATCGAGATCGGAGCCGTAGTTTGAAAAAGAGGAACGGACATCGCCGGAGTCAGTTGAGCCAACGGCCATCACCTGGCTATAAGCCGCCGGATAGTAAATGCTGGTGTTGGCGTTACCCGAGGCCGCTACGATCAGCACGCCTTTATTGTAGGCATATTGGACCGCATTCATCAGCGTGGTACTATTGGCGCTGCCTCCTAAACTGAGGTTAATTATTTTGGCGCCGTTATCAGCGGCAAAAACAATTCCATCAGCTACATTGGAATAAGAGCCACTGCCTGTGGAACCCAATACTTTGACCGGCATGAGCCGGACATTTGGCGCGCTTCCCGATACACCAACACTGTTATCGGTACAAGCGGCCACAGTTCCGGCTACGTGGGTGCCGTGGCCATTGTTGTCGTCGGGATTGTTATTGTTGTCATAAAAGTTAAACCCGGACGTTAACTTGCCGGCTCCATTTGAAACCGTGCAGTTAAGGTCCGGGTGATCCAGATCAATCCCGGTGTCGACGATAGCGACCACGATATTGCTGCTACCTTTGGTAACATCCCAGGCGTGGGAAAATCCGGCCACATCGTAAGCCCACTGGCTGGTAAAATAGGGGTCGCTAGGCGTATCGAGAGCATACGCTATGTAGTTCGGTTCGACAAAAGCCACATCGGCGCTGGTTTGAAGGGCGGCGACAGCGGCCAACTCGCGGCCTGGTGGCACCTCGACGCGGGTTACATCGATGGCCGGAACCGTTTCAACGGCTCGACCGCCGACGCGGCTGAGGCTATTGTTGGCCGACTGGCTTTTGAGGCCTGATTTGAATTTTACTAAGATCTCGCCGGGGACAAAGCCAGAAGTCCCTAAATCCGTTACTGTTGGAGCAGTTGCTTGACTCACGGGGGGAGTCGCTGTCGGTTCTTGCGCTAACGCCGGCGCGGTAATCCCCAAAACAAGCAGCAGTAAGGTTAGAATAAACGATTTATTTTTTAAGGTCACAAGTAATCTCTCTTAACAAGTCTTTGAACGCGAATTGGCCCAATTATACCGAATAAATGTGAATTAATCGTTAATTTAAATTATAGCTACACTTCAATCCCATACAATAGGACAAATTGCTGGTGTTTTAATAAACCAAGGGATAGCTTGTCGGCGTTGAGGCCCCATGCCCATTTTTTATTGGGGATGGTTGGGATTAGGGGTTGCCGGACAACCGCCGGTGAGTGGTTCTGAGATTGACCGTGGGTAATGGTTCGCCGGAGAGGAGCGCCTGATAAATAGCGCTAATTTGCTCGCCCGCCCGATCCCAAGCGAAATGGGTGATGACGCGTTGGCGAAGATAGTGACCTAGCCGCTGCCGATTTCCGGTGGATAAGTCGAGCGCTCGGTTGAGGGCGGTTTCCAGCGCTTGAGAGCTAATCTCCGGGGCGTAGATGCCGCCGTCCCCCAAAAATTCGCGGCTGACCGGGGTATTGAAGGCCACCGTGGGCAGGGCCATCGCCATGTAATTCAAAATTTTGCCGCTGCCTTCAGTGGCCGAAATTTTAGGCGCAACGGCAATATCGCCCAAAGCCAGATAACGCGGCGCATCCTGGTAGAGAATTTTACCGGTAAAGGTAACTTGATCGGCCAAGCCCATCATCTCGGCCATCTGTTGGTATTTCAATACGCCCGGATACCCCATCATAAGCAGATGGTAATCATCTCGGGTTTGTTTCAGCCGCGCCAGGCTTTCCAGCAGCAAATCGACGCCCTGATAGGGCGTCAATACGCCCAGATAGACGATGATTTTTTTGTCGAGGGGCAGCCCCAGCGACGTTTTAAGCTGGCATTTTTCAGCGTCCGTATAATTGGCGGCGCAAAATGTATCGGCGTTGACGCAGTCAGGTAGGGGGTGAATTTTGGTCGGTGAGACGGTAAAATTTTCAGCCAGAAGATGGGCAGCATGTGTCGAACTGGTCAAGATAACATCGGCGGCATAATTGATTCGCGTTTCGAGCCAGTAGAAAAATTTAAAGAAGCGACTTTCAGTGGACAGAAATCGATGATCGACCATTTCGCCGGTTAAACTACCCTGATAGTCGAACACCAACGGCGCGCCGGTCAGCCGGCTCAGCACCCAACCGATTAAACCGCCTTCGTGAAGATGAGCGTGAATGATATCCGGCTTATGACGTAGGCCGTGTAAAATAGCCATCGCCGCCAGCAGGACATCAAGGTAAATTTTATGGCGCGAAGACCCCACAATAACCCGGTAGTTGAAGGGGACGCCCCAACAACGCCGGACGTTGATGCCTTCGATATCCCGTCCGTTGGGGTAAGCCAGAATCTCGATCTCGTAGCCCTGTTTTTGCAAGGTGGTGACTTCCTCCAAAATACGGACGTGAGCGCCGTAGTCGGCAAAAAACATTGTGGGAGACAATGTGAGTATTCTCACTTTTTTAGGCTTGGGATTAGAATTCAATAGAATCAAGTCACCCTCCGCCACAGATTTTACTTCAGGCTATAGCGTTGAACAAATGAGATTGGTAGCTATTTTAAGACGTTGAGCTTGATTTTGCTTGAAAAGCAGCGATAAGCTGAAGTTTGTGGCGGCGACGCAGGCGTTTGATTTCGATCTCGCGGCGCATGGCGGCTGACGGGTCGGGCTGCGTCTCGGTGTAAACCAGGCGCACCGGAGTGCGTGAGCGGGTGTATTTAGCCCCTTTACCGGCGTTGTGGGCGGCGAGCCGGCGCTGAAGGTCGGTGGTCCAGCCGGTATAGAGCGTTTGGTCGGCGCACTCGACAATGTAAACGAAAGCAGTCATTTGACGAAAATTTCTATTTTTTGGAGGGATCGGAGCCGCGCCGGCGAAACGCGCCGAACCCGATCATTTGCTGGAGGA